>USPB01000180.1 GCA_900556405.1 uncultured Actinomyces sp. | reverse complement strand
ACGCCGGGCATCTCCAGGCTGGTGACGTAGTTGCCGACCATCTGGCGGGCAATCTCGATGCCATCCTTCTTCAGGAGGGCGGCGAGTGCTCGGAAGCAGATGTACAGCTCGGAAATGGGGGTGCCGCCCATACCGTTGACCAGGGCGACGACGCGCTCACCCTCGCTCAGTCCGAGGTCGCCACGCACGCGCTCGTAGAGCTCGGCGATGAGAGCGTCGGCGCTTTCCATCGCACCGCGGCGGTATCCGGGCTCACCGTGGATACCGATGCCCAGCTCAATCTCATCCTCGCCCAGCTCGAAGGAGGGCTTACCAGCATGGGGCACCGTGCAGGGACCCAGGGCCAGGCCCATGGAGCGGGTCTGATCGTTAACCTTGGTTGCAATCCGCGTGACTTCCTCCAGGGAGTCACCGCGCTCTGCCGCGGCGCCCGCAATCTTCTCCACGAAGATGGTCCCGGCAACGCCGCGGCGCCCCGCCGTGTAGAGGGAATCCTCGACGGCCACATCGTCGTTGACGACGACCGTGGAAACCTTGATGTCCTCCATGTCGGCCAGCTCGGCGGCGGTCTCAAAATTGAGGACGTCGCCCGTGTAGTTCTTGACGATGTGCAGGACGCCCGCGCCGTGGTCAGCGGCCTTGGTGGCCTCCAGGATCGGGTCGGGGGTCGGCGAGGTGAAAACCGCGCCGGGCACGGCCGCGTCCAGCATGCCTTCTCCAACGAAGCCCGCATGCAGGGGCTCGTGTCCGGATCCGCCACCGGAGACGAGGCCAACCTTGCCCTCAGCCTTGGGGGCGCGCCGGGTCACGAAATCCGGCGAGTAGTGGACATCGACGAGGTCAGGGTGGGCGAGGGCAAAACCTTCGAGGGTTTCGCGAACGACGGCGTGAACATCATTGACGAGCTTCTTCATGATGCCTCCTTGCGACATTGCTCATCTGTACTTGTACGCATGATCAATCGTGCCACCATCGAGCACGATTTCCCAACCGTGGCGGCCGCCACGATGCGGCCGCCCTGGTTGGATGACATCCTAGCGCGGAGAGTGGCCAGCGAGGGCCAGCATTTCGCCAGCCAGCATGACCGAGCCAAACACGAGAACTCCGCTGCGATCTGCGGGCTCGGCCCCGGCCTCGGCAATCTCCGCTGCACGATCGACCGCATCCGCGAGCGCCTCGCGCACATCTACCCGGTCGGGACCGAAGACCTCCCCTGCGATCTCAGCCAAGCGCGCAACATCCGCGGCACGCTCTCCCGGCATCTGGGTCACGACAAGGTGATCGATGAACGGTTCGACCTCGGACAGGACGCCCTCGACGTCCTTGTCCCCCATCGCCGCGTACACGCCCGCGATCCGCGCGAAGGCGAAGGAGGATTCCACGGCCTCGCGCAGGGTGGCCGCACCCGCGGGATTGTGCGCGGCGTCCACGATGATCGTGGGCGAATGACGCACGACCTGCATGCGACCCGGGCTAGAAGCGTTCATGAGGCCCTGCTCGACGATGCGACCGTCCAGACCGCGCCCGCCCATGAAGGCCTCGACGGCCACGAGCGCCGCCGCCGCGTTATGCGCCTGATACTGCCCGAACAGCGGGACGAACACGTCCTCATAGACCGCGGAGGGCGTGCGGATGGTAACCATCTGGCCGCCGACCCCCATCTGACGATCCACGACTTCGAAGTCGCGGCCCTCGACGCGCGCGATCGCGTCGACGGAGCGCGCCTGCTCGAGGAGGATGTCGAGGACTTCCTCCTCCTGCTTCATGATGACGACAACCTGGCCGGGCTTGATGATGCCTGCCTTCTCGTGGGCGATCTCCTCAATGGTGGAGCCGAGCCACTTCGTGTGATCCAGGGCGATCGGCGTGATGACGGAGACGCCCGCGTCGATGACGTTCGTGGCGTCCCAGCGTCCGCCCATGCCGACCTCGACGACGGCGGCGTCGACCGGGTAGTCCGCGAAGGCCGCGTACGCCATGATCGTGAAGACCTCGAAGAAGGACAGGCGCGGGCCACCCTCTTCCTGGCTGCGCTCGTCGACCATGCCGACGTACGGGGCAATATCCTCCCAGGCGCGCACGAAGCCCTCACGCGTGATCGGGTGGCCTTCCAGCGAGATGCGCTCGCGCACGTCGAGCAGGTGCGGGCTCGTGAAGCGTCCCGTCTTCATGCCGAAAGCGCTCAGCAGAGAATCGATCATGCGCGACGTGGAGGTCTTGCCGTTCGTGCCCGTGATGTGGATCGACGGGTAGGCGTTCTGCGGGTCGCCGAGGATGTCCAGGGCGAGCTTGACGCGGTCGAGGGTGGGGTCGATGTCGTGCTCGGGGGCACGCGCGACGATGGACTGGTAGATCTCCTGCACGCGAGCGTCGAGCGCGACCTCATCCTCGGCCTTAGCCAGCGCAGCCTCGTGGGAGGCGCGCTCGTCGCGCTCCTCGGCAGCGTCATCGGCGAAGTCCTCATCAACCTCGCCCTCAATCTCAGCGAGGACTGAGGGGTCGGGACCCAGCAGCAGCGAGTGCTCAACGAGGGCTCGCAGTGCGGCCTCGCGTTCGCTCTCCTCAGCCTGAGGGTCGGTGCCCTCCCCCGCCTCGGGCTCCTCGACCTCATCGGCCGCTTCCAGGTACGGGATCAGGTCGGCCGGAATACCGCCCTGCTCGTCGTGGGTGGGGTCTTGTCCGAAGAACGATTCGCCTGCCATGTTTCCTCCGCTGCTCACAGTGTCTTCGCTATTTTACCGGGCTGGGTCGCGCGGGCGGCTTGTTCCGCCGGTCACGGCGCGTTGTCGCGCACAGTTCACGCGTCGTCATCGACGAGGCCGGGGCGGGTATCTCCGAAAACCTTCGTATTCGCCGCAGGCCGCTCGTCGGCACCAGGTCGGCGAAGACAGATAGCATTGCTTCCATCAAGGTATTTCCCTCAAGGAGGCAACACGTGGGTAAGTGGTTTGGTCAGGCCAGCGAAATCGAAGAGCTGCGCGCCGAAAACCGCCAGCTGAAGGAACAGGTCGCTAACCTCGAGGCGCGACTGCGCGCCGCCTACGCGGACGCCGGGGTCACGGCACTCGCCGGATCCGCCTCCCCCGCTCCCGAGGCAGCAGCCCCCACCCCGGTTCCTGCTACCTCTTCCCCGGCCTCGTTGCCGGAACTGAACGCAGTGGAGATCCAGATGATCGCCGAGGGCAGGATGATCTACGCCGTCAAGAACTACAAGGACCGCACCGGCCTCGACCTGAAGACGTCGAAGGCGGCAATCGACGCGGCCCGCCGAGCGTCGGCAAATAGGTGACCGTTTCCCCGGTGACGCTGGCTCATGCGGATAGGTTGTGCGCATACGGATAGGTTATGCGCTTGCGGATAGCTTATTAACCTATCCACATGCTCGTAACCTATCCGCGTCAGGACACCCGCTACTGACGCACATGATGCGATAGTGCCCTTTCATCAATAGCGACGAGGCCAGGGCCGCTCGCGTCTATCGCCTGTCCTCGCACTCGGCCCACCAACGACTCTGATAGGATGCCGATCACATATACATCATCGACGACAGGACGCGCCATGCTTCTGATCGGCTTCACTGAAGAACCCGGCTGGATTCGTTCCACCTTCAACCTCACCTACCGCGTCCCCTGGGAGGGGCTGCTCAAGGGGGTGCGTGGCGTCTTCCCATACATGCACAGCATCTCCTCGGACGCCGATAGTCCCGAGGTATTGGTCGACGACGCGATCATCCAGATTTCTTCCCGCAACGAGATCCTCTCCATCCCCGAGGCCGGTTCCATCACCATTCGCGGCTTCTCGCCCGTCATCAAGGCGCCCACCATGCTGGTGTTCCACAACCAGGTGTCCTTCGTCAACGTCGCCGTGGGCCGCGTCGGCGAGGAATACCAACACACAGACTACGAAAAGTTCAACAAGTCGCTAGGCCAGTTCATGGACTCCATCGAGATCATGATGCACATCCCGCCTGCCGAGTAACCACGTAGTCGACGCATTCAATCGCCGGCACGCAGGAGAAGTCACAGTCTTCCAACAGCTCGTAGATAGGCGGTTGGGGCCGGGAGGGTTTCCTCCCGGCCCCAACCTATACGGGCGGGCGGGCCGCGCTTTCGCG
>USPB01000179.1 GCA_900556405.1 uncultured Actinomyces sp. | reverse complement strand
CGGGGGCAAAGTCCACGGGCTTGCCGGGCTCGCCGTAGGGCAGCTGGTCGATGACGAAGTCAACGACGAGGTCGGACGCGCCGGATCCCTGCTCGGGGGCCTCGGGGTGGGGCACAACGGGACGGGTCGCGGTGTTGTTGCCGCTGTTGTCGTCGCTGCCGTAGGAGGTGATGGCGTTGCCCTCGGCGTCGCAGGGCAGGAGCTTGATGTCGGACAGCGCCATGTCTTTCTTGCCGGGGGCGAGGGAGCGCAGGCCCGTCAGGGCGAAGACGCGCTTCGTGGTCGCCGGGAAGGTGACGTACTGTTCCTTGTTGCCGAATTGCAGGTCGCTGCCGTGCGCGACTTCGGTGCCGCCGTCCCAGCTGCCCGCGGCGACCTTGGTCTTCCAGTCGGCGAAGGAGGCTTCTGCGGCCGGGTTTCCGGGGTCCTCATCGAAGGCGAAGACGCGGTATTCACCCGGGAACTGGTCGTTGCCGAGCGTCGAATCGTAGGTGGGGCGCGGGGTCAGGCCGAGGCCGCAGACCTGCGTGCCGGGGGTGGGATTCTGGACGGCGACGGCGTGAGGATATTCGTCGAGGCCGCCCTTCCACTTGGTGGTCCAGAAGGTCTTGGTTGCGTCGGTGCGGGTCGTGTCGTCGTCGACGAGGGCGGCGATGGTGCCGTTGGGAGCACTTTCGCCGACCTTCTCTTCGGAGGTCGCCCACAGGACGGTCGGGTGATACGGGGTGTCGGTGGCGGCGAGCGCCGCGGTCGGTGCGAGGCCGAGCATGGTGGCCGCAAGAATCGGGGCTGAGAGCGCACCGATGATGGGTCTAGTCCCCATGAGTTTAACTCCTTCGTCAGTATGGGGGTGATGGCAGGGATAGGCCGTTAGACGGCCGATAATAAACAATCCCTAACACGTGTTAGTTTTTTGTGAAAAAACCTCCTTTTAGGTAGAGAAGATCCCCGCGGGTGCGAGGCGCACCCGCGGGGAGAGAACTCAGAACTTCAGACCGCCGTCTTCGATGCCGCGGAAGAAGAACTTCTGGCTGAAGGCGAAGACCAGGACGACGGGGATCATCGCAACGACAGCACCGGCCAGCACCAGCTGGTAGGTGACGCCCTGCGGCGAGTTCTGGATGGCCGTCAGCGTCAGCATCAGCGTCTGCTTGTTCGGGTCCGGCAGCATGAGCAGCGGGAAGATGAAGTCGGACCACGCCCCAATGAAGGACGTCAGGCCGACGACCGTCAGGGTGCCGCGCACCTGGGGCAGGAAGATCGACCAGAAGCGACGCAGTTCGCCCGCGCCGTCGATGAGGGCCGCATCCTCGATCTCGTCGGGGATACCCATGAAGGCTGCGCGCATCATGAGGATCTGGAACGGGCCGATCATGGCGACCATCCACACGCCGGGAAGCGTGTTGTACAGGTCCAGCTGCACCATCATCTTAAACAGCGAGAGCATGATCGACTCGAAGGGGAAGATCATGGCGGACAGGACCACGAAGTACATGATGTTGCGCCCGGTCCACCCGCGCCTCGACAGCATGTAGCCGCCGATGCAGGACAGGACGACGTTCGAGGTGACCGTCAGGGTCGCAAGAATCGCGGAGTTCTTAATGGACAGCAGGATGTTGGTGCGTTCGAAGAGCACGTAGAAGGAGTCCAGCGACCAGTGCTGGGGCAGCATGGTCGCGCCCTGGCCGAAGACGGATTCGCCGGGGGCCTTGAAGGCCGCCATGAGGGGCAGGACGAGGGGACCGACCAGGATAAGGGCGACGACGACAAGGAGGACGTAGCGGGCAAACAGGGCCCCGCCACGCATCTGACGCGACGCCATGTTGCGTCCCTGGCGCTCGAGGCGGCGCTCCTTGCGCCACTGCGCGAAACGCTCGCCGAAGGAGGCGGGAGTGGTCGAGGTTGCGGTGCTCATGATTCTTCAGCCTTCCTCTGCAGGCTCTGCGAAGCGATGATGAAGCCGAAGGTGATGAGGAAGAGGCACACCGAGGCGGCGTCGCCCTGTCCCAGCGATCCGAAGGTCGGGTCCACGATTCGGTCTCGGATGTACATCGTGAGGGTCTTCGTGGGCGATGCGGAGCCACCCAGCAGGTAGACCTCGGTGAAGATCTTCAGGCATCCGATCGTCGTCAGGGTGGCGACGAGGAACATCATGACCTTGACGCCGGGGACCGTGACGGTGAAGAAGCGACGGATGGGTCCTGCGCCGTCGAGTTCGGCAGCCTCGTACAGGGACTTATCCACGTTCGCGAGGGCCGACAAGTACAGGATCATGTAGTAGGGCAGGCCCTGCCACAGGGTGATGATCATGGCGCAGAAGAGGATCAACCACTGATTCGACAGGAATGGAATCGGGTCGAGGCCCCACGACGCCAGCAGGTTATTGATGGGACCGCGCTGGTCGAGAAGGTAGCGCCAGGCCAGGGAGATGACGACCAGCGAGGAGATGGCCGGCAGGTAGTAGAGGGCGCGGAAGAAGCCGATGCCGGGCACGTGCGACTTGACGAGGAGGGCCAGCAGCAGCGGCAGGAGTACCATGAGCGGGACGACGCACACCGCATAGATGAGGGAGTTCGTCAGCGACTGCCAGAACTCTGGATCCGACAGTACCGCGGCGAAGTTGTCGATACCAACGAAGCGACCGATGCGCCCCATCGGCTTGGTCTTCGTGAACGACACGTAGACGGTCGTGATGAAGGGGTAGATGTAGAAGGAGATGACCGCGAGGACCGGGAGGGTCACCCACAGCCAGGGAACCCAGCCCGGGCGGAATCGGGCGGCGCCATTGAGGGAGCGCACCTGCGCGCTCTTACGTGTCGGCATACCAAAATCCTTTATGAGGGGTGCGCGGGGTCGTGAGCCGGCGGCCCGACGCTGGGCGAGGAATGCGTCGGGGGCCGAGGCCAGGCCTCGGCCCCCGAGCGCTCAATCAGTCTCCGAGAGCCTTGAGCTTCTCGTTCATCTGATCCTGAGCGGTCTTGAGGGCGGTCTTGGGATCGACCTCACCGCGGATGGCCTTGTTGACGTTCTCAATGAGGGCGTCCTTCACGGCGCCGGTCGCGTAGAAGACGTCGGTGTAGGCCTCGGCGTCCTTGGCGGCCTTAGCGGCCTCCTCGTAGGCGGCCTTGAAGACCGGGTCGTCGGCGATCTCCGGCGGGTTGGCAACGAGCTTGTCGAGGGCGTCGGTAGCAGCCGGGAAGATGATGGCGCCGCCGTCGTGCGTCCAGGCGTACTCGTTCTCAGCGTTGGTGATCCACTCGGCGAACTTCATGGCCAGGGGGGCGTTCTGCGTGGTGACGGAGACGCCGATGTACTGGCCTTCGAAGACGGGCTTGATGCCGGGGTTGGTCGGGAACGGGCCGACGCCGGTGTTCTGGTAGACCGTCTCGTTGTTCTTCTTGACGGACTTGAGGAACGAGGCGTTGGGCGTACCGAAGGCGAGGTTGCCGTCGGTGTAGGCCTTGCCCGGGTCGGGCTCGCCGGTCAGGGAGTCCTTCGGGATGGCGCCGGAGGCGTAGAGCTCGGAGAGCTTGGTGACATAGTTGATCGCAGCCTCGTTGTCCGCGAAGTCGAAGGCGGTCTTGTCGGCGTTGAGCAGGTTGACACCCATGCCGTGCAGCTGAGCGATCATGTACCACTCGGGCGAGCCGTAGATGCCGTAGTCGCCCTGCCCGTCCGCGCCGACCTTAGCGGCGTCGTCGAACAGCTCATCCATGGTCTTGGGCGGCATGTTCTCGTCGAGACCAGCGCGCTTGAAGACCTCCTTGTTGTAGGTGGTGATGTAGGGGCCGAAGTACCAGGGAAGGGCCGTGTGGTGGTCGTTCGCGCCGAGGGCGGTGGAGTCCCAAATGGACTTCACGTACTTGTCGCCGATGCCGGGGGCCTTGACGTCGTAGTCCATGAGGAGGTTGGACTTGGACAGGGCGAGGATGGTAGAGGAGGGAACGTTGATGACGTCCGCCATCTTGCAGTTCGAGGCCTGCGCGGTGACGGTCTGGTCGAACTCGGCGCCGCCGCCCTGGTCGGTCCAGTTGATCGTCACGCCGGGGTTGGCGTCCTCGAATTCCTTGATCTTGGCCTTGAAGAAGTCGCCGAAGTCGTTCTGCAGACCCTGGGTCTGGAA
>USPB01000178.1 GCA_900556405.1 uncultured Actinomyces sp. | reverse complement strand
GCTGTGTGTGCCGGTGGGCGGCGGCCCGCCCGCGAGATCGCCACACGCGAGCCTGGCGGCTCGGAGTGGTCGATCTCGAGGCCCGGCCAGGCCCCGCCACCGCCCACCGGCACCGCGGCCTGGCCCTGCAACGCTGGTCGGCCCCGCGGCCTGGTCCTGCCGCCGCCCACCGGCACCGCGGCCTGGTCCTGCCGCCGCCCACCGGCACCGTGGCCAGGTCCTGCCGCCGCCCATCAATTTCGCATGCAATTCCCCTCCGGCGTTGTGCTGGTTTGTGTCAGTCTGCAGTGTTGTGTCACTCGTGTTTTTAAATTGCATGCGACTTTTGCTTAACGCTTGCCCACCTCCGCCCGTCGGTACCGCGGCGGGGATTTCCGGACCTTGTCTGCTCTGCCTATCGGCGAAACCGGCTGCGTATGTGGATAGGTTATTGCGATATGGATAGGTTATGAGCATGCGGATAGCTTATTAACCTATCCGCGTGTCAATAACCTATCCGCATCGTCGCAACCTATCCGGGTGTGGAAGGCCCATGCGAGCAGGTGCTCGCTAGCGGGGTCCCTGTGTTTTGTGGGAGTTGGATCTGGCCTCGTATGGCGTTGTGGGCGTTGCGATGATCTTTAATCAGTTGGCCGTGGGGGTTTTGCACTACACGAACCCTGTTGGCGGCGTGTCGCCGGCGTGTCGGAGCCTCTTGTAGTGCAATTCCCCCCGATTGGTGGTCAGATCAGCAGGTCCGACAGGCCGAAAAGACGCTCGTGTAGTGCAATTCCCCCGCTAGGTGGCGTCGGGGCCTCGGTCTGGAGCGTTGTTGTTGCCAAAGTGCAGACCCATTAGGTGACAAGCACCCATAAACGACGGTTTTGGCTGAATGGGTCTGCACTTTGGCGGATTCATTGTCTGGCGTTGCTTGTTGCGCTGACAGATTTCCGGCCGCCGCGTGACCTGTTTTGTTGGGCCGGGCCGCTGTGTGTGCCGGTGGGCGGCGGCCCGCCCGCGAGATCGCCACACGCGAGCCTGGCTCGGAGTGGTCGATCTCGAAGCCCGGCCTGGCCCTCCGGACCCTCCGGCGCCCTCCACACCGGCGGCGCCTGCGGTGCTGTGTGTGGTGGCGCGTCGTCTCGATGCCCCGCAGCCCCCGCGGCGGCCTCCTATCGGTTGGGTTTCGTTGTCTGTGTATTACCTGGCCCGTCCTGGTCCTATGCGGGCTTTGCGGCGCGTGCACCGAGCGTGAGGAGGCGCGCGATTGTTGCCGACAGGATGAGCGTGCCGACGCACACGTACATAAAGGGGCCGGGTGCCTCTCCGATGAGGAGTCCCTCAAGCAACCAGGTCAGCAGGAAGAGACCGAAGAAGCTCCACATGCATCGTGCTGCGCATGTCATCAGCTGCTGTAGCGACAGAGTGCGGATGCGAAGTGCGACAAACCCGAAGAAGAAAGCGAGCGGGAGAGGGATGAGCACGCCGATGACTGTAAAGACAGTGCGATAGGCGAGTTGCGGATACGTGTCATAAACGTCGGCGACCAACAGGTAGGCCAGTCCTGACACACCGAGAAGAACGAGGCTGCTCAGGGCGGCCCCAACCCTCACGAGGAGGGAGCCTTTTGCTGTGTGTTCCATGCTTAAGTATAACTAGATGGCTACGTCGTGTGGAGGGTTTTGGTGGCTTTTTTGCTCTAGGTTCTCGCTAGGTTCGGCTGGATTCTAGTCGTGCTTGTAACGCCGGGAAGTCAGGTTGCGACACATGATGGTTTCCCACCAACGTCGCACGTAATTCCCCCGCGACTACTTAAACATGTGAAGTAGCGTCGTTGGAATCGCAACGTTTTCTAGCTATCTCAAAAAGTGACCAGATTAAATTACGTGCGACTTTTGTGAGGGAGGCGGGTGTAACAGTGCCGTGGGGCGCCGATAGCGGGGTGGGGCGCCGATAGCGGGGCGGGGCGTCGACGGTGGGGATCCAACGGCTGGACGTCGACAACCAGGAAGGCACAATAGCGGGGCGGGACCCCGTAGGATCCCGCCCCGTATCACGAGCTGCCGACCTCACACGCTGTCGCACCTCGCGCATGGGCGCACCTCGGACACCGTCGCGTCACGCGGGCGCATCACGCGTGGTGACGCGCCGTGAGAATCAGCCTCGCTCACTCCTGCGCAGGCTTCGGGGAGGCCGCGTCGCGCACGCCCTCCTCGACCGCGTCGGAGATCGTGGGGGACACGAGCTTGGCGCCCACGAGAGCCGAGAACAGCTGCTGCAGGTCCAGGCCCAGCGAATCGCCCAGGCCCGCGTTGATCTGGCTGATCGACTTCGTAATATCGCCGACCATCTGGGCGTTGTTGCCCTCGCCGTACATCGTGATCGTGTCGACCTTGGACAGCGGTTCGGCCACGGCGCGGGCGACCTCGGGCAGGGCACGGAAGTACATTTCCAGCACGGCCGCCTGGTTCATCTTGGTCATGGCCTCGGCCTTCTTTTCGAGGCCCTCGGCCTCGGCCGTCAGCTTCGCGCCGATCGCGGAGGCCTCGGCGCGGCCTCGCGCCTCGATACCCTGCGCCTCGGCGAGCATGGCCTGCTTGTCGGCGTCGGCCTTCTTGGTGCGCTCGAACGCCTCGGCCTCGGCCTGGCGCTGACGCGCGTACAGGGCCGCGTCGGCCTTCTTCTCGGCGGCGTAGCGGTCGGCGTCGGCCTTCGCGTTCACCTCGGCCTGCAGGGCCTGCTTGGTGACGACGACTTCCTTCTCCTTGATGACGGCCTGCTGCTCCTGCTTCACGATGTCGGCCTGCGCGGTCTCGCGCTCGATGTCGCGGCGCTGAATCTGCGACTGGATTTCGTAGGCGGCGTCTGCCTTCGCCTTTTCGGTGTCGGCCTCGACCTTCAGGGCGGCCTGGCGCTTGGCGAGGTCCGTCTGCTTCTGGGCGATCTCCAGCTGGGAGGCGACCTGCGCGTCGTTGGCTTCCTTCTGGGCGACGGCGGTCGCCTGCGCGACCTCCTTCTGGGCGTTCGCCTTCGCGATGGCCGCGGTCTTGCGGATCTGCTCGGTGTTGTCGATACCGAGGTTGTCGATGACGCCGTTCTGGTCGGTGACGTTTTGGATGTTGAACGCGACGATCTCGAGGCCCATCTCCTCGAGGTCCTGCTTGGCGTTCTCCTGGACGCGCTCGGAGAAGGCGGCGCGGTCGGTGATGATGTCGGTCAGTCGCATCTGTCCGATGATGGCGCGCAGGTGACCCTCCAGGGTGTCGCGCACCTCCTCGGAGATCTCGGCGGTCGTCTTGTACAGGAAGTTACGCGTCGCCGCGCGGAACAGCGTCGGGTCGTCGGTCGCGATACGGACCTTGACGGCCGCGTCGACGCGCACGTTGATGTAGTCGTTCGTGGGGACGAAGTCCGTGGTCTGGGCGTCGACGGAAATCATCGAGGCGGTCATGGTGTCCACGCGCTCCAGCAGGGGGACCTTCCAGCCCGTCTTACCGTGGAGGACGCGCTGGCCTCGGGGGCCGGAGATCACCTTAATTTCGCCCGGCGACGCGGAGACGAAGCTCGCCCACAGGAACAGAAGGAAAAAGACAGTGGCAGCGACGGCGATCGCTGCGATGCTGAGGAGAGGCATGATTGCTGCTTTCACGTGAGGGATGCGGCCCCCTTGTCCGTAGAGCCGCGTAACGGGTCAGGATAGCAGCGTATGACGAAGGACTCAAACCTGTCGATACGGACGTCGCGTGCCGCCCTCGTCTGCGCCGTTCAGAGCACAATGCCTCTTGAAACCGGCTGTTTGCGCGCCGTATGATGAGGCAACTGCGCAGTGAAACGCAGCGAGGACCACCCAATGACGGGCGTTGGATGCTGAAAGAATGATGTGCGATGGACCCAGGCCTCGTGGAACGTGACGGCCGCGCCCGATGGAACGCTGACGGACGAGGCCGGGGCGAGTGTCGCGCCGGACACGTTCATCCGGGTGTTCATGACGATTCGCGAGGCCGATGCGGACACCGCTGTTCAACCGCAGGCTTTCGCGCCGCCCCCGACGCGCACCGGCTTCACGGTGGTCGAGTGGGGCGGGGCGCAGCAAGACAAAATCTCGTAACTGACCGCGCGGGCGAGCGAAATAGCGACCCACGCGACACAATGGAAC
>USPB01000177.1 GCA_900556405.1 uncultured Actinomyces sp. | reverse complement strand
AGGTAGACGCCGGCGGTGACCATCGTGGCCGCGTGAATGAGCGCGGAGACGGGGGTCGGGCCAGCCATGGCGTCACCCAGCCACGCCTGCAGCGGGAACTGCGCGGACTTACCGCAGGCGGCCACCAGCAGGAAGATACCAATGACGGTCGCGGACGCCGTGGGGATGGAAGCAACCTGGGAGGAGACCACGGAGAAGGACACCGAGTGGAAGGAGGCGACCATCGCCATCATGGCGATCAGCATGCCCATGTCGCCGACACGGTTCATGACGAACGCCTTCTTGGCGGCCACCGCGTTCGCGGGGACGTGGTTCCAGAAGCCGATCAGCAGGTAGGACGCCAGGCCCACGCCTTCCCAACCGGCGAACAGGCCGGCGTAGGAGTCCGCGAGGACCAGGGTCAGCATCGCCGCGATGAAGAAGTTCAGGTAGGCGAAGAAACGGCGGCGAGCCTCGTCGTGCTCCATGTAGGCAATCGCGTACACGTGGATGAGCGAACCGACGAAGGTCACCAGGATGACGAACGTGATCGAGAGCGGGTCCACGAGGAGACCGAAGTCGACGGTGAAGTCACCGGCGGGAATCCAGGTGAACAGGGTCTCGCCGAAGCGGCGCGCGTCCTCGGGGGCATTCCACATCTGGGCGGCGATCGCCGCGCCGACCGCGAAGGTCGACCAGGAGGCGAGCGTGGCCAGCAGGTGGCCCCACTTGTCCGAGACGCGACCCAGCAGCAGGAGCAGGCCCGCGCTGGCCAGCGGGATGAGGATGAGCAGCCACGCGTAGGAGGCGGCTCCCGTAGCGGCGACCGTATCGTAGACGCCGGTAGCCTGTGTGGAAATGAAGGTGGTCATAAGTTACGTCCCCCTCAGTTCTTCAGCAGGTTGAGATCGTCCATGCTCGTGGTCGAGCGGGAACGATAGATGGACACGATGATCGACAGGCCGACGACGACTTCGGCGGCCGCGACGACCATGACGAAGAACGCCATGATCTCGCCGTCAACGTTGGAGTTAATGCGCGCAAACGTCACGAGGACGAGGTTCGCGGCGTTGAGCATCATTTCGACGCCCATGAGCGCGATGACAGCGCTGCGGCGCACGAGGACCGTGGTCGCACCGATGGCGAACAGCACACCCGCAAGGATGAGGTACCAGGCGAGGCTCACTTGCTCTCCTCCTTCTTCTCAATGGGGGTGGTGGTGCGCGCCTTGCGGGCCCGAGGCTGAGCCAGTCCGGTGGGCGCGGCGGCGCCGGGCATCCCGAAGGAGCCGGAGCGCGGGACGTCGGGCGTGCGCCCGATGGTGTAGGGCGACTCGTCGAGAGAGTCGGTCGCCGCGGTCTGCGTGCGAGCGAGCGCGAGCTGCTCGGAGACCTCGGGGGCGACCTCGCCGATCGTGCGGGTCAGGCCGCGCACGCGCAGGACGCGGGGCACCGACTCCTCGAGCGGGCTCAGGGTCTCGCCCGAGATAGCGGGCACGTCGGCCGCGTTCGACTGGGCGTAGACACCGGGGGCGGGCAGCTGGCCGATGCGAGAACCCTTCTCAGCGAAGGCGCGCATCTTGTTACGCGCCGTCTCGTACTGATCGGCCTTCGGGGCGAGGCGATCCGAGTGGGTCAGCAGCATCGCACCGACGGCGGCCGTGATCAGCAGCGCGCCGGCGAGCTCCATGCTCAGCCAGTGCTCCTGAAACAGCGTGATCGCCAGGTCGGTGATCGGCTGGTTGGAGTAGGGGTCAACCTCGTCGGCCTTGTGCGGCGTGGGAACGGACTTCAGGATCGCGGTCGCAACGATGACGATCAGCCCGAGGCCACCGAGCACGGCCGAGACGATCGCGCCGCGGCTCTGGCGGACGTAGTCGTCGGAGGTGCCGATGCCGATCAGCATGATGACAAAGAGGAACAGCATCATGATCGCGCCGGTGTACACGACGATCTGCGCCACACCCAGGAAGGGGGCGCTATTCGCGATGTACAGGACGGCCAGGCCGAGCATGACGCCGACCATGCAGATGACCGAGTGCGCGGCCTTCTTGAAGAAGAGGACACCCAGAGCGCAGGCGACCATGACGATGGCCGTGCATGCGAAGAGGATGATCTCCCCCGTTGACCCCATCATGGGCCAACCGTTGGACAGGTTCATCAGTGTGCCTCCTCGGCGACTCGTACCGTCTTGAGGGAGGGGTCGTCGGGGCGGCGGCTCGCGACCCAGTCAACCTGGGCGGCGGTGGGGCCGGTGACTTCCCCGCGGTAGTAGTCGATGTCGTTCTTACCCTCGACCATGGGGTGGGGCGCTGCGAGCATGCCATCGGAGAGCGGGACCAGGAGGTCTTCCTTCTCGTAGATGTCGTCCTCGCGGGTGTACTTGGCGATTTCGAAGTCGTTCGTCATCGTCAGGGCGCGCGTGGGGCACGCCTCGATGCACATGCCGCAGAAGATGCAGCGCAGGTAGTTGATCTGGTAGACGCGGCCGTAGCGCTCGCCCGCCGAGTACTGCTCTTCGGGCGTGTTGGATGCGGCCTCGACGAAGATCGCGTCAGCGGGGCACGCCCAGGCGCACAGCTCGCAGCCGACGCACTTTTCCAGGCCGTCGGCGTAGCGGTTGAGCTGGTGGCGTCCGTGGAAGCGGGGCATGACGCGCGCGGGTTCGCGCGGGTACTGCTCGGTGACGGTGGGCCGGAAGAAGGAAGCCATGGTGACTCCGTAGCCGGCCATAGGCGCGACGAACTGGGTGAACGCACCCTTGGGGTCATGCTCGAAGAGCATTTCCTCGTCGGTGGTCTTCTCACTCATCGGTGGACTCCTTCGGGCTGTCGATTGCCGAGGCCGGGGCCAGTTCGCCCTCAATGGTGGCGAGGCCGCGCGGCGAGGCAACGGGGGTCTGTCCGGGCAGCGGCGGGACGGGGAAGCCGTCCTCGAAGCCGGTGTATTCGCGCTCGGATGCGGGGATTTCCTCGGGCTCGGGCTTGTCGGTCAGCCAGATGATGCCCAGGGCGATCACGAAGATGACGCCCACGCCTCCGAAGAGGATGTGGTTGGGCAGCGCCACGAACTGGGTGATGCCGCGCACGAGGGCGACGAGCACGAGCCAGCCCAAGGCGATGGGCATGAGGCGCTTCCAGCCGAGGTTCATGAACTGGTCGTAGCGGAAGCGCAGCAGCGTGGCGCGCGTCCAGATCAGCAGGAACATGAAGAACCAGATCTTCAGGAAGAACCAGAGCATGCCCCACCAGCCGGAGTTGAGGAACTCGACGTGGGAGAGCGGCCACGGGGCGTGCCAGCCGCCGAAGAACATCGTGGTGGCCACGGCCGAGACGTTGAGCATGTTGACGTACTCGGACAGGTAGTACCAGCCGAACTTCATCGACGAGTACTCGGTCATGTGGCCGGCGACGATCTCACCCTCGGCCTCGGGGAGGTCGAAGGGGAGGCGGTTGACTTCACCGGTGGCGCTGATGCAGTAGATGACGAACGCGGGGAACAGGGTGAATGCCCACCAGAACTGTCCCTGAGCGGCCACGATCTGCGAGGTGGACATGGAGCCCGACATGAGGAACACGCTCACGAGGGACAGGCCCATGGCCAGTTCGTAGGAGATGACCTGCGCGGAGGAACGCACGGCGCCGTACAGGGGCAGGGTCGAGCGGGTCGACCAGCCACCCAGGACGATGCCGTACAGGCCCAGCGAGGCGATCGCCAGGATGTACAGGGAGGCGACGGGCATGTCGGCGAGCTGCAGCGGCGTCGAGTGACCGAAAATCGTCACGTTCGGGCCCATCGGAATGACCGCGTAGACGCTGAACGCCGCGAAAGCCGCGATGGCGGGAGCCAGGAAGTACAGGAAACGCTCGGCCCGGCGGGTCCACATGTCCTCCTTGAAGAGGAGCTTGCCCGCGTCGGCGAACGCCTGGAACAGGCCGAGGGGGCCCGCGACGTTCGGGCCGGGACGCGTCTGCATGCGGCCCAGGCCTCGGCGCTCGACCCACAGGGCGAGGAGCACGTTGGCGATCAGGAAGACGATGATGAACACAGCCTTGATGAGGCTGAGCCACCAGGTCTCCTGGCTAAAGTCCGCGGCGGTGTATTCCGGGACTGCGAAGGGTGCGAGTGTCATCGTGCCACCTCCTGCGTGGCGCGCAGGGT
>USPB01000176.1 GCA_900556405.1 uncultured Actinomyces sp. | reverse complement strand
AAAAATCGCGAGCACGCGTCCCCGACCGCGTCGCGCAGGAGCGCCTCCACCTCGTCGTCCTCGAGCTGGCCAAGGTTGAGCGAGAGGGCCTCGCGCCCCAGGGAACCGACGGTAAACACCGCCACATCGACACCGCGCCCCTCCTCCAGGATCCGCTCGATCGACCGGTCGCGGCGCACGATGGAGAGCATCGCCGTGTCCTGGAAAATCACCGGCAGCGGCAGGTAGCGCGGCTGTGCATCGAAGGCCTCGCAAAACGCCCGCATGATCTCAAAATCGTGCGTCGCCCGCTCAGAAAACGACGCCCCGCCCTTGAGCTGCACAACACGCACGCCCTGACGAGGGGCGCGGGTCAGGTGAGCCGCGAGCGCACTCATCGTGCGCCCCCAGGAAATCCCCACGCTCATGCCGTCGCGCACGAGCTGAGTCACCACATCCGCACCGACGCGGCCGACCTGCTCAATGGCCTCGCCCTCGGTCATATCGCGGCCGTGGGCGACGCGCACGCTCGCCAAGCCGAAGCGCTTCTCCACGCGCAGGGCGATCTCCGAGGCATCCTCGCGCGGATCGTGGATCTCGATGGTCACGAAGCCGCGCTCGCGGCCGCGGGCAAGGAGTTTGGCGACCGTGGGGCGCGACAGGCCCATGCGGGCGGCGACCTCGGCCTGGCTCAATTCCTGCTGGTAGTAGAGCTTGACCGCCTCGATCGACTGTTCGTCGCGCCGCTCCACGATTCCTCCTCCCTGCGTGCTCGCGATGCCCCGGCGTTAGGACACCGTCTCCAGGATGACTCTGCGCGGCTCGGGGGCGATGCCGTCGGCGATCTCGATCGCGCCGGAGAGGGACTCCAGTGCGCGCTCGATGCGCCACTCGTCGTCGGTGTGGAGCGTGAGGAGAGGCTGGCCTGCCGCGACGCTTTCGCCCGGCTTGGCGTGGATTTCGATGCCAGCGCCCGCCTGGACCGGATCCTCCTTAACGGCGCGACCGGCACCCAGCCTCCACGAGGCCACGCCCACGGACAGGGCGTCCATGCCGACGACGGTTCCCCCGGCCTCGGCGAGGACCTGGTGGGTGTGCGCGGCGCGCGGCAGCGCAGCGTCCGGGTCGCCGCCCTGCTCGCGGATCATCGCGCGCCAGCGGTCCATCGCTCGACCGTCCGCCAGCGCCGCCTCCACGTCGGCGTCGCTCACCCCCGCGAGGTCGAGCATGTTGCGCGCCAGCTCGCAGGTTAGCTCGACGACGTCGGCGGGGCCGCCTCCGGCGAGAACCTCGACGGATTCCTCCACCTCGAGGGCGTTGCCGATCTTTCGTCCCAGCGGCACGGACATGTCGGTGAGGAGGGCTCGCGTGGCGACCCCCGCGTCGCGTCCGAGGTCCACCATCGTGCGGGCGAGCTCGCGCGCGGCGTCCAGGTCCTTCATGAAGGCACCCGAGCCGACCTTGACGTCCAGGACCAGGGCTCCCGTGCCCTCGGCGATCTTCTTGCTCATGATGGAGCTGGCGATGAGCGCGATCGACTCGACGGTCGAGGTGATGTCGCGCAGCGCATAGAGCTTCTTGTCAGCGGGCGCCAGGCCTGAGCCCGCCGCGCAGATGACCGCGCCGCAGCCGCGTCCCAGCTGAGTCATGATCTCGTCGTTGCTCAGCTGTGCGCGCCATCCGGGGATGGCCTCGAGCTTGTCGAGCGTGCCGCCCGTGTGCCCCAGGCCTCGGCCCGAGAGCTGCGGGACGGCCACGCCGAAGCACGCGACCAGCGGTGCCAGGGGCAGCGTGGTCTTGTCGCCCACGCCGCCCGTGGAGTGCTTGTCGGCCGTCGGCTTGCCGATGCCGGAGAAGTCCATGCGCGCGCCCGAGCGGATCATCGCGTCCGTCCAGCGGGCAATCTCGCCCCGGTCCATGCCGCGCAGGAAAATCGCCATGGCCAGGGCGGCCATCTGCTCGTCCTTGATGACGCCCTTCGTGTAGGCGTCGATCGTCCAGTCGATCTGGTCGGGGCTCAGTACTCCCCCATCGCGCTTGACGCGGATGATGTCAACGGCATCAAAGAGTGCCATCGTGTCCTTCTTTCTCCTGGGGCGAGGCCGGGGTGGCGCCGGGGACGGACGACAAGTCATGGGGTCCGAACGCGCCGGGTAGCACCTCGGTCATGGGGGCGACGCCGCCGGGCATGAGGACCAGGCAGGAGGGGCCGCCGTGCTCGTAGATGAGCTGGCGGCAGCGCCCGCACGGGGCCACCGGCTCCTCGTTGCCGTTGACGGCGACGACCGCGACGAGCGCGCCACCGCCGGAACGGATGAGGTCCGAGACCATGCCGCATTCGGCGCACAGGGTCACGCCGTAGCCGGCGTTTTCGACGTTGCAGCCGCTGACGAGCCAGCCGTCGGCGGTCAGGCCTGCGGCCCCCACGGGGAAGTTCGAGTAGGGGCAGTACGCGTGCTTCATCGCGTCGATGGCCTCGGCCAGCAGCGCCTCCCAGTCAATATCTGTTGGATCCATACGAGTTCTCACTTCACGTAGGGGATGTTCTCGGCGGCGGGCGCGCGCGACTTGCCGACGAAGCCCGCGACGGCCACGATCGTGACCACGTAGGGGATCATCGACACGAGGTCCGCGGGGATCGCGGGCTCAATGTTGGGCAGCATGCGCGCCAGGGCCTGCGCGAAACCGAACATGACGGCCGCGCCCATGGCACCCAGCGGGTTCCACTTGCCCAGGATCATGGCGGCCAAGGCGATGTAGCCGTTGCCCGCGGAGATGTTATCCGTGAAGGCCAGGCCGGAACCGATCGTGAAGAATGCGCCGCCCAAGCCCGCGAACGACGAGCCGAGGATCGTGTTGAGGGTGCGCGTGCGCCCCACGTTGATGCCGACAGTATCGGCGGCGCGCGGGTGCTCACCGCAGGCCCGCAGCCGCAGACCCCAGCGCGAACGGAACAGGAAGAACGCCAGGGCGATAACGGCCGCGTACATCAGGTACACGAGGATCGACTGGTTGAACAGGACCGGGCCGACGACCGGAATTTCCGAGAGCACGGGGATCTTGATGTCGGACAGCGAGAACTGGTTGGTGTTCAGGCTCCCCGGGGCGTTCTTCATGACAGTCCCGTAGAAGAACGTCGTCAGGCCCAGCGCCAGGACGTTCAGAACGACGCCGACGATGATCTGGTCGACCCCGTACTTGACGGAGAAGAGCGCCAGCAGGGACCCCAGGGCAGCGCCCGCGAGGGGAGCAGCAACGAGGCCCGCGTAGGGGGTCTGGAAGTACGAGGCCGCCATCACGCCCGCAAACGCGCCGACGAGCAGATCACCCTCAATCGCGATATTAACGACGCCGACGCGCTCCGAAACGACACCCGAGAGGGAGCCGAAGATGAGCGGCGTCGAAATCGCCACAGTGGACACGAGTGTCGAGGTCAGGGTGACGACGCCCGTCGACCCGGAGCCCGCGTAGAACAGGAATCCCAGGATCGTCGACAACCCGACGACGGCCATCCCGCCGACGCGCGCCCACGCGGGCTGGGTGATGCGCCGCAGGGTCGCCACAACCGTCCATGCGGTAATCGCGATCGTCAGGACGGCGAGCACCCACACGATGGGGGCACCCGCGGTAACGATGTCGGGGATCGTGTACGACTGCGACTTGTCGTTCAGGCGCAGCGTCATGTCGCCTCGGGCAGCCGCCGCGAAGACGACGAGCAGCACGCAGGCCGCCACGTAGATGCCGGGCAGCTTCCAGGAGCGCTTGGCTTCGACCTGCGTGACCATGGTGGACTCACTTGTGCTCATCAGCGTTCCCCTTTCGCGTCTGCGCGGCCAGCGCGCGCACATCGGGCAGACGGAACAGCCAGCGCACCAGCGCCGGCGCGGCAATCAGGAGGACGATCACCGACTGCAGAATGAGGATCATGTCGATCGGCACGCCCTTGGCCTGCATCGTGTAGCCACCCGCCTTGAAGGCACCAAAGAGGAGGCCCGCACCGAATGTTCCCCACGTCTTGTTGCGCCCCAGCAGGGCCACCGTGATCGCGTCGAAGCCGATCGAACCGGCCACGTCGCGCGAGACGTACCCGATGGTTCCCAAAGCCTCGTTCGCGCCAGCCAAGCCGAGGAACGCGCCCGAGAGAACCATCGTGATCGCCGTGATGCGCTCGACCGAG
>USPB01000175.1 GCA_900556405.1 uncultured Actinomyces sp. | reverse complement strand
CGCAACTCATGAAAGCCCCGGACGGCCTGCGCAGCATTCGCTCCGGACGTTGGTCGACCCCCGCCGCGAGCGCGGATTCTCGCCTCATGTGCGCAATTCCGGTCGGCATCGCGCTGTCGACGGTCGACCTCGAGGCCTTCGCGGAGACCGTGTGGTTTGCGTGCGGATGCACAAGCCGGAACGAG
Source organism: uncultured Actinomyces sp. (assembly GCA_900556405.1). Lineage (GTDB taxonomy): Bacteria > Actinomycetota > Actinomycetes > Actinomycetales > Actinomycetaceae > Pauljensenia. The sequence continues at coordinate 3,994 of USPB01000175.1, read as the reverse complement.
TTTCAGTCTGCTGCACTTCTTGGAGCTGCGGTGTCCATCGGTATTAATACCCAACGTCGCTCCCACATCGACCCCCTGTGGGACGCGGTTGATGTCGTGAGCGCGATGTCCCCGCGCGGCGAAGAAGACGGCGGCATGGACGTGCTCGAGGCGACCCAGCGCGCCCTCAAGGCAGTCGCCAATACCCGCTCGGATGTGCGCTCATCGCCCGCGACCGTGCTTCAGGGAGCACTGTCAGACTGCGCTCCCACCAGCAGAATTGTGCCGCTGGCTTTCTTCTTGGCTGCCTCGTCTCATGCGCCAGACGAGGCCTCGACGTGCTCCGCTTTGAGTGGAGCGCCGGCGCTGTGCGAGGCGGTCGCAGAGACGCTTTCTGGGCTCTTTGCACCCAGCGGAGTACTCTCGGATCTCGATGTCGCACAATGTTCTGAGGGCGTTCACCTGGACTGGCTGGGCATTGCCGGCCAGCTCCTCGCACTGTGCCCTCCGGCACCCATCGATTGGATCCGCCGAGCGCTCGGGGATTCCATTCCGCGTGTGCCCCGGCATGACCCTTCCCCCTTCGAGGCCTCTGAATCCCGCTCTTCCGCCCACGCTGCTGTGGGCGCTCCGAGCACCGGGGATCCACAGGAATCCACCGCTGCTGACGTACCGGCTGGCCGTGTCGTCGTCATGTCTGAACTGATGCTGCGATTCGACCGACGTACCAAAGATGAGCGCATTCCCACAGGCGCTGAGTGGTCGACCCGTGAGGGCGTCCACCTCGCACGCCCCTTCCCCGCGATGCGCGCAGCACGCAGCATGGGGGTCGAGGTCGTCTCCCTCAGCCCGATCGGTAATGGCCCTCGGGCCTCGATCATCGCCGAGGCCCTGGCGCGCGATGGGATCATCGACGCCGGTCCGCGCATCGCTCGGTGCGATAGCGGCTTTGCTTCGCCCGTCACCACGCAGGCCGGGGGATATAAGAACGCCAGGATCACCGGCATGCCCGAGGACGCATGGGACGAGGCCGTCCGCACTTTGGACCCCTCCGACGTGCTGTACATCGACGCGAGCATCGAGGACAACCCCTCTGTCCTAGCAGCAGCCGAGCATGCACTGGCCCACCTCCCCCGTCGCGTGCGCATCGTCCTGGACGTGTCGGGAGCTTTCATCGGTCCGCGTGCTCTTCCGAACAATAACGTGCTGATGGTGCTGGACCAGGGATCAGTACGGCGGTTGGGCGAGCGATTCATGTCCGATCGCACCGCCTTTGATGCCTCCCGCGTCCCCGATCACGCCGCGAGTTTCATCCTGTCCCTCTTCAATCGTTCCACGCTCGTCAGCACCATGACGTACGAGTCATTCCTCGCCCGCCTGACGCACACGAGGGACAAGGCGCGTGAGCAAAATAGCCGTTTCCAGGCCCCCACCGTCGCATCCACCGACCACGACGGGGCGTACAGCGTCTGGACGGGAGCCCTCGCGGCTGCCCTCGCTCAGGGGAACGCCATCGAGCGGAGCATCGTCCTAGCGAACTGCGCGGGAGCCCTGGCCTCGACGATGCCCGGTCCGGCCTCGTGCCCCACGCACGAGGAGATCGAGGCCGCAGCTCGCGCCCTGACGGCGCGAGAGGACATCGAGCTGGAGCGCCGCACCCACGCCTTCGGGGCACTGGCGGGAGTCGCATTCGGCGACGCAATCGGCATACCCGCCAGGGGTATGCCGACGGACCTCGGTCAGAACCCCTACCACAAGTTGCCACTTCTGACGGACGCACCCTCCTCGCACCCCACGATGCCGGGAGCACCCGCGGGAACACTCACCGCCGTCACGCGCGAGGTCCTGGCGTCATCGTCGGCACTGCTCTCGGAAAGCGAATCCCCACTCAGAGCCGAGGACGAGGACCGTGCGGCTCATGAGCTGGCAGGTTCTCGATACGTCCTACGCGCCATTCCGGTGGGCATCACAACCGTGACAACAGATCCCGAGGCCTTCGCGCAGGCCGCGTGGCAGGCCTGCGGAAACGAGAACCTTACCGTGCAGGAGTTCCAGGCGGCGGCCCTCGTGGCCGCAGCGATCTCGTTGGCCATTGACAAGAAGCACTACTGGGTCTCAGGTATCCGCGCCATCCTGGAAGAAGCCATCAACTACGTGGCAGATCTTCCCACGCGCGGCTCCGCGAACAGCGGGCCTGACGTGCTACAAGCGACGCGCAAGGCGATTGGAATTGTCCTCCACTTCGGTGACGACATATACGAGCGCCTTCGCGAATTGATCGGCACATCGGCTGACCCGACGCAGTCGGTTCCTGCTGCCTTCGGACTCATTCTCAAGTACGAATCAGAGTACGCCGCTATCAGCGCCACTATCCTCGGCGGAGAAACAAGTTTGATCGCGGCGATCGCCAGCGCCGTTCTCGGGGCGATTCGCGGCGTCACGATGTTCTCCTCTAACAACCTCGCCACGATCGAGAGGGTTTCCCACCCGGGTGTGGCTCCCCTCTCTGAGCGGCTCATCGAGCGGCGGGAGCATATCTGCGATGAGGTGAGCGGCGGGGGCTCCTTGTACACAAAAACCACCGATGACACAGCGTCCGACTGAGGAGAAACAGCATGATTCCGCTCTCTGATACCAACCATTCAGTGCCGCCCACGGAACCACCGACCCCCAGCCGTCACGGTGGCGCCGATGGGAAGAACCCTGCGGGACGCGTCGTCCTCATGGGGCAGATCCTCGTGGACCTCGCCGTGCGCGGCGAGGCCCTCCCCTCCCCCGGCGGCGACGTGTGGGCCATCGACGAGGGAATGCACGTGGGCGGCGGCTTCAACGCCCTCGTGGCGGCGCGGCGCATGGGGGCCGAGGCCGTCTCCCTCAGCCCAATCGGCGACGGCCCCTACTCCTCGCTTATTCGTGCGGCGCTTGAGCGCGAAGGGATCACGGACCTCGGGCCTCGCGTCGCGGGCACTGACAACGGGTTCTGCATCGCGTTCACGGACCGCACGGGCGAACGCACCTTCATCTCTACCAAGGGTGCCGAGACAATGGCGCCCGCGGGCGCATGGGCGGAGTTCGTGCGCACGATGAGCCCGGGGGACGTGCTCTACATCGACGGATACCTGATGGACCACCCCGCAAACCGGGAGGCTGCGGAGGCGGCGCTGCGCGTCCTACCCGAGGGCGTGCGCGTGATTCTGGATGTCTCCCCCGTCATCGGAATCCCGGGAGGGCTACCCTCCGACGGCGTCATCGTGTCGATGAACCACAGGGAGGCTCAGGAGATCGCTCGCCAGAGAGGCGATGCGAGCACTCGCGACCGGTGCCGCCGGCCTCGCGAAGCGGCGCGTGCGATGCTCACCGCGCTGGATCGTCCCGTTCTCGTGCGCGCGGGAGCCGAGGGCGCATACGTCGCGAGGTCGTGCGATGCCGCCCTGAACGCCTCGGACACTGACCCATCCTACATCTCGACACCTCGCGTCGAGGCGATCGACACGAACGGCGCGGGCGACGCACACTCCGGCGTCCTGGCAGCCTCCCTCGCCCTGGGTATTCCCCTGGAGCGGGCCCTGCTCCTGGCCAACTGCGCGGGAGCACTATCAACGACGGTCGTCGGCCCGGCCTCGTGCCCGACGCGCAGCCAGATCGAGGCCGCCGCCGACGCGCTGGAGGCACGCGCGGACGAGGAGTGAGCGCGGTCGAAGCGTTCGTGCGGAAGGAGCGCTGCACGCCTGCGCACATGTGTGCACGTCACCGCCTGCGGCGTGCGAGATGTGTCAAATAATCAACCGAGTCGTCTATTTAGCGCCCCCAAGGGTGCACAATCACATCATGACGACAAACGACACCCAGGACCGCGGCGGGATCGTCGGCGGGGCGCTCACGGTCGCCCTGCTGATCACGCTGGCCGCACAGAACGCCATGCCCCCGATGGCGACCGACATGTACTCGGCAGCGTTCCCTCAGATCACGGTGGACCTGGCGACGAACTCGACGATGCTCGGGTTCACGCTCACGA
>USPB01000174.1 GCA_900556405.1 uncultured Actinomyces sp. | reverse complement strand
CGGGGTGAGCCTGGAGCAGGCCCTGCGCCTCCTGGAACGACTTCGTGTCATCGTCGTCGCCGTACACCTTCGCGACGATCTCGATGCCCTTGTACTTGTCGTTTGAGGCGATCTCATCCTCCATGAACTTGATCCACGCGTTCTGGTTGGCGGCGTTCGCCGTCGCGGAGAGGATGGCGACCTTACCAGAACCGCCAATCTGCTCGGAGACCATCTCAAGCATGGTGATCGCCACCTGCTTGGACTCGACCTGGTTGATGAACAGGTCGCGGCAATCCGCCGAAGCGTCGGAGTCGAAGGTGACGACCTTCGTGCCGGCCTTGCGCGCGTCCTGCAAAGCGGGGCACACGGCGTCGGGGTCGTTCGCGGCGATCACGAGGACGTTGGTGCCCGCCTGCACCTCGGAGTTGATGAAGGAGACCTGCGAGGAGGACGAGGCCTCGAGCGGGCCGACGACGTTGACCTCGGCGAACCCGATCTCGCCCGCAGCGTTCTTGCCACCGCCGAGCATGACGTCGGAGAAGGGGTTGTTCAGCTGCTTGGGGATGAACGTAATCGACTGGGAGGAGACGTCGTAGGAGCCGGAGGTTTCGCCGCCGGAGCTGGATTCGCTGCCCTGCGTGGACGTTCCACCTCCACAGGCGGACATCAGGAGGGCCGAGGCCAGCGAGAGTGCGCCAAGTGCGGCCACACCTTTCTTCATGTGAGACATCGTTGTCTTTTCCTTTCGGGCGCACGCGCCCTGTTGCGGGGGCGTGGTGCCCCTCGTTGTGGGATTGTTAGGCGCTCGCCGCGCCCGGTGCGAGGCTGACACGAGGGGTGCGCGCGTCAGCTCGGTGAGCCAGACGTTGGCGGATGGCATCCACCAGCGATGGCGCGACGACGGAACCGATCAGGAGCAGGCCCGTGACCAGAACCAGGATGACTTCGGGAATTCGGTTGAGACGCAGCGCGTAGTTGAGGACGCCGATCGTGAGGACGCCGCACACGCTGCCCCAGATCGAGCCTCGGCCGCCGAAGACGCTGACCCCGCCGAAGACGACGGCGGCGATCACGACCAGCTCGAGGCCCTCAACGTTGTCGGCCTTCGCCGCGGAGTAGCGCAGCGTCCAGTAGATGCCGGCCAGCGCCGCCATGAGGCCCGACAGCGTCAGGGCGATGACGCGGGAACGCTTCGTGTCGATGCCGACGAACTCTGCTGCTTGCTTGGAATATCCCAGCGCGAAGAGGCCTCGACCGTACGGGGTCTTGTGCAGCAGGAGCCAGAAGAGAACGACGAACGCGATGACGGGGATCGCCATGTAGGGGATGCCCGTGGAACCGAACGATCCAGTGACCGCGGAGGTTGCCCACTTCGGGAAGTCGGAGATCGACTGGTCGCCGATGACGACGAGGGCGAGGCCTCGGTACAGCGCGAGCGTACCGATCGTGACCGCGAGCGCCGGCAGCCCCACGTAGGCGGTCATGATGGCGTTGACGAGGCCGCATGCCAGTCCGATGAGGAGGCAGATCGCGATGCTGGCCCAGAATCCGACGCCGGCTTGGACGAGGACTCCGAAGGACGCGCTAACGAGGCCGGCGGTGGAGGCGACGGACAGGTCGATGTCGGCGTTGATCATGACGAGGGTCATGGGCAGGGCCATGAGGAGTGTCGCCGTCACGTCCAGGGTGAGGAAGGTGAGCGTGCGAGGCTGGCTAAACCTCGGGATGAGAACGGTTGCGACGACGATGGCGAGGATGAGAATGAGGGTCATGTGCGAGTCTCGCGAGGAGAACACGCGGCGAACCGAGGCCATGAGGTCACGTGACGAGGTCTGAGTCGGGGCGCTCATCAGCGGTCCCCTCCCTTCTTGCGCATCGCCTCGTGGCGGCGCATCGAGCTGACGCGGTCGACGACGATCGCAATGAGGATGAGCGCGCCGACGACGGCCTTTTGCCAGAATTTGTCGACGCCGACGGCTGTGAGCGCGGACGTCATGGTGGTCAGGAGGAGCGCGCCGATGGCGGCTCCGTAAGCGGTTCCGACGCCGCCGGTCATGGCAACGCCGCCGACGACGCACGCGGCGACGATGTCGAGTTCCATGCCCGCGCCCGTCGTGGCGCCCACGGAATTGAAGCGGGAGGCGTAGAGGACGCCGCCGAGTCCGACGAGCGCACCGTTCACGACAAAGGCTGTGAACACGCGCTTGGCGACGGGGATGCCGTAGACGGCTGCGGCCGCGCGGTCGGAGCCGATGGCGTAGAGGTCGCGTCCGGAGCGTGCGTAGCGCTGGTAGAGCGAGACGATCACGATGACGACGATGGCCAGGAGGGTGAGCAGCGGGAAGCCACCGAGCGTTGCGACGCCAAGGTCACCGAAGGCCTGGGGGCGGTCACCGGCGAAGTACTGGGTGGAGCCGGCCCACCAGTTCAGTCCTCCTCGGAAGACGTAGAGGGTACCCAGGGTGATGACCATCGCGGGAACTTTCGCCTGTGTGACGAGCGCTCCGTTGAGCGCTCCGAGCAGCGCCCCCAGGACGATGCCCGCGATGAAGACGGCGACGATGGGCAGTCCCGGGTTGGTCGCGAAGAGGAAGCCCGTGGCGAAGGCCGAGCATCCGAGGATGGAGCCGACGGAGAGGTCGACGCCTTCGGACTGGATGATGAGGGACTGCCCGGCGGCCATGAGCATGGCGATCGTCGCGTTGAGGAAGAGGTCGCGCACTCCCTGGGCGGACAGGAAGCGTGGGTTGATCGCCCAGGTGAGGAGCACGAGGGCGATGAGGGCCGCGATCACCGGGAGCTCTCGCATCGACAGGAGGGAGCGCAGCTTCGACGCGGCGTGCATCGTGGTCGCGGACGAGGGCGTGGCCGGCTGATGGCTCACCGGCGCCGGCCCGTGGATGCGGGAGGGAGGTGTCAATGTTGCGGTCATGACGCGGCCTTTTCGTGGTCGGTAGCCGCCGTCATAATGGCGTCGGCTGTGGCTTCTTCTCGGGTGAATTCACCGGTGATGCGGCCTTCGCACATGACGAGGACGCGGTCTGCCATGCCTAGGACCTCGGGCAGTTCCGAGGAGATCATGATGACGGCGACTCCCCGGGTGGCGAGGGTGGAGATGAGGCGGTGCACCTCGGACTTGGTTCCGACGTCGATGCCGCGCGTCGGCTCGTCGACGATGAGGATCTTGGGATCGGTGGCGAGCCATTTCGCCAGGACGACCTTCTGTTGGTTTCCGCCCGAGAGCGCGGACACGGGGGTGTCCTGGCTGGCCGTCTTCACTTCGAGGTTGGCGGACCATTCCTGCGCGACCGCTCGCTCGGTGCGGGAGTTGATGAGTCCGCAGCGGGCGAGTTTGCTGCGCAACGTGAGCGCCGTGTTGCGGGCGACGGACAGGTCCATGACGAGGCCCTGCTTGCGCCTGTCTTCGGGCACGAAGGCGAGGCCAGCGCGGATTGCGCCCACCGTGTCGCCCAGCTTCAGGGGCTTGCCGAAGGCAGTCACTGTGCCACCGTCCGCCTTGTCGATACCCATGATCGTGCGCACGACCTCAGATCGGCCTGCACCGACGAGGCCCGCAAGGCCGAGGATTTCACCGCTGCGTACCTCGAAGCTCACGTCCTCGAAGGCGCCGTATCGGGTGAGCCCCTCAACCGTGAGCACGGGATCGCCGATGTGCGCGTCCAGCTTGGGGAAGAGCTGATCGACGTCGCGGCCGACCATGTCGCGCACGAGCTGGGCCTTCGTGGTTCCCTCCAGGTCGCGCGTCGACACGTAGGCGCCGTCGCGCATGATCGTCACGTCGTCGCACAGATCAAAGATTTCCTCCATCCTGTGCGAGATGAACATGAGGGAAGCACCCTTGTCGCGCAGCGAACGCGCAACGGAGAAGAGGCGCTCGACCTCGTGCCCCGACAAGGCGGCCGTCGGCTCATCCATGATGAGGACCTTCGCGTCCAGCGAGATCGCTTTCGCGATTTCGATGATCTGCTGGTCCGCGATCGACAGACCATCAGCCAGCTGCGAGGGGTCGATGGGCACTTCGAGACGGTCGAAGAGTTCCTGTGCGTCGCGCCTCATGGCCGCGTGATCGATGAGGCCGAGGCGTCCCCTGGGCTGTCGGCCCACGTAGATGTTCTCAGCGACGGTCAGGTCGGGAAACAGCGTGGGCTCCTGGTATATCACCGAGATTCCGGCGGCCTTCGATTCCGCGGGGGTCTTGAAGCGCACCGGCT
>USPB01000173.1 GCA_900556405.1 uncultured Actinomyces sp. | reverse complement strand
TCTGGGCGCGGCGCTCGGCGGTCGAGAAGGCGACCTCACCGGTGGAGCCGGACACGAACAGGCCGTCGAGGCCTGCCTCGATCAGGCGGTTGATGTGACGCTCGAGCGAGGGGACGTCGAGCTCGCCGTTCTTGAGCGGGATAGCCAGGGGCGGGACAACGCCACGGATCTTCGAAGACATAATTACTTCTCTCCTTCGAGGTTGGGGTGCAGGAGCGAGGGCGCGGCGCCCAGGAGCTTGCGGGTGTAGGGGTCCTTCGGGTCGGCGAGCAGCTGCGCGGCCGGCCCTTCTTCGACGACCTTGCCGCCGTTCATGACGGCGATTCGGTCAGAGACGTATCGCACGGTCTGGATGTCGTGCGAGATGAACACCATCGCCAGGCCCAGGTCCCTCTTGAGGTCCGTGAGCAGGTTCAGGATCTGGGCGCGCACCGACACGTCGAGCGCGGAGGTGGGCTCGTCGGCGATGATCGCGTCGGGGCCGATGGACAGGGCGCGGGCGATGGCCACACGCTGGCGCTGGCCGCCCGAGAGCTGTCCGGGGAGCGCGTCGAGGGCGCTCGACGGCAGACCGACGAGCGAGATCAGTTCGCGCACACGCTTGGCTCGCGAGGCCTCGTCCCCAATGTGGTGCACGCGCAGCGGGTCAGCGAGCTGATCGGCGACGTGCATGCGGGGGTTGAGGGCCGTCGCGGGGTCCTGGAAGACCACGGAGACGACGCGGCCGATTTCCCGGCGGGCGGCGGCGCTGCGCTTCGTGACTTCCTTGCCACCAAAGAACACCTGGCCCTTCGACGGCATCTGCAGGCCGCACATGACGTTCGCGGTCGTGGACTTGCCACAGCCGGACTCGCCGACGATGCCGAGCGTCTGTCCGCGCTCAATGCGCATGTTGACGCCACGCACCGCGTGGACCTTGTTGGGCTTGAACAGGGAGCCGGTACGCGAGGTGAAGGTCACCTCGACGTCCTTCAGTTCGATGATCGGAGCTTCGGATGTGGCGATCATCGTCTCGGTTTCGACAATCAGAGTTTCGGGGCTCATCGCGCCTCCTCCTGACCTTCTTCGATGATGATGGTCTCGCTCGCCACGAGAACCTCGTCGCGGGGTGGGAGAGCCGCGTACACGTGCTCGGGACCGACCTCGGTGAGGACCGGGCGGATATCCAGTCCGTAATCGGGGTGCGAGGACCGGGGGGCGAAACGATCGCCCTTCGGGAAGTCGCGAGGCGAGGGCACGGTGCCGGGGACCTGGTGGAGTCGGCCGGAGCCGGACTCGATCGAGAGGACGGCGCCCAGCAGGCCGCGCGTGTACTCGTGGGTCGGGTGCGTGAGCAGTTCCTTCGTGGGGGCCTGCTCGATGACCTGGCCGGCGTACATGACGGTGATGTGGTGTGCCACCTCGGCGACGAGCGCCAGGTCGTGGGACACGAAGATCATGGCGAAGCCGAGCTTCTCACGCAGCTCGTTGAGCAGAGAGATGACCTGCTTCTGGACGGTGACGTCCAGGGCGGTGGTCGGCTCGTCCGCGATGATCAGCTTCGGGTCGCGGGTCAGGGCCATGGCGATGAGAACGCGCTGGCGCTGGCCGCCCGAGAGCTCGTGCGGGTAGGACTCGAGGGTGCGCTTGGGATCCAGGCCCACGAGCTCGAGGAGTTCCTCGGCGCTGCGGGTTCCGCCGCGGCTGGTCAGCTGCTTCATCTGAGCCTTGATCAGCATGGCGGGGTTCAGGGACGACAGGGCGTCCTGGTAGATCATGGCCATCTCGTGACCGAGCAGCGCGCGACGCTCCTCGGCGGACTTGGACAGCAGGTTCTCACCCTCGTAGAGGATCTCGCCCGAGATCTCAGCCTTGGGATCGATGAGGCCCATGATGGTCAGGGCCGTGATCGACTTACCGCAGCCGGACTCGCCCACGAGGCCCATGGTCTCGCCGGGGCGGACCTTGAAGGACACGTGGTCAACGACGTTGACGTCGCCATGACGATCGAACTTGATGCACAGGTCCTTGACCTCGAGCAGCGGGGTCTTCTCCAGGTGCGCCTCGAAGCGGTCGGTGCGCTTCTCCTCGACGGTCTCGAGGTCGTCGAGGCGGACCTGCAGGGATGCGGCCTGTTCGGCGTAGGCGCGGCGCGGGTCGAGCAGGAGCTTGTCGGCCTCACGGTCGGAGTCCTTATCGACCTGGGCAACAGCTGCCGACGCGGGTGCCGCCACCATGGCGTCGGTGATGCCCTCAGACAGAATGTTGAGGCACAGGACCGTGATCATGATGAACAGGCCGGGGAAGAACGCGGTCCACCACTTGCCCAGCAGAACCGACAGGTTCGACGAGGCCTCGGACAGGACGTTGCCCCACGTGGCCACGGTGGTCGCCTGGAGGCCCGAACCGATGAAGGTCAGGGAGGCCTCGAGGATGATCGCGTCGGCGACGAGGACGGTCGCGAACACGAGGACCGGGGCGGCCGTGTTGCGCATGACGTGCTTGGTGAGGATCCAGGGTGCGCGGGCGCCGGAGACGATCACCGCACGGACGTAGTCCTCGCCGTAGGCGGCCATGACGTTCGCGCGAACGATACGCGACAGCTGCGGGATGTACACGAAGGCGATCGAGCAGATGATCACGAGGACCAGGCCGAAGGTGTTACCGGACTTGGACAGCGTACGACCGAAAACCAGGACGGAGACGGCCGCCATAGCGATACCGGGGACCGCCATCACGATGTCCATGACGCGCATGATCGCTTCAGAGAAGGACTTGCGCACGACGGCTGCAATCGAACCGATGATCGCACCGAAGAAGAGCGCGATGAGGGTCGAGCACAGACCGATCAGCAGGGAGAAACGGCCGCCGTACAGGACGCGAGCGAGAATGTCGCGGCCGACGTGGTCAGTTCCGAACAGGTGCTCGCCGGACGGGGCGCTCCACTTGTCGAAGATCTGATCGGGACCGTAGGGAGAAATGAATGGCGACAGGACCGAGGCGAGGACAATGAGGGCAAGGATGCCCATTGCGATCTTCGATCCGGCGGACATCGCACCGATGCGCGAGAAACGCGCGCCCTTCGCGGTGACCTTGCCGAGCTTTTCTTTCTGATTCATGCCTCACACCGACCTAATACGCGGATTGATGAGCAGGTAGAGCATGTCAACGATGATGTTGACGACGATGAACGCGATCGCGACGACGAGCGCGCCACCCTGCACCAGGGTCACCCAGTTCTCCTGAATACCCTTGAGCAGGACCGCCTTACCCATTCCATCGATGGAGAAGATAATTTCGATGACGACCGCGCCACCCATGAGGTAGCCGATGCGCAGGCCGAGGACGGTGACGGGCGTGATGAGCGCGTTACGCAGCACGTTGCGGGCCACGACGATGCGCTTGGGGATACCGGCACCCACAGCGGTGCGGACGTAGTCGCGGTCCAGTTCCTCAACCATTGAGGTACGCACGACTCGGGTCATCTGACCGATGACGGGAACCGCCAGTGCGATCGCGGGGAGCAGCATGCGCAGGAACCAACCGCTCGGGTCTTCGCTGAATGCGGGCAGCGGACCCGAGACCGGGAGCTTCTGGACAAATCCCAGGACTAGCAGCGCTGCCAGCCAGAAGGACGGGGTGCCGATGCCGATCACCGAGAACACGCGGATGACCTGGTCGGGCCAACGGTCGCGGTAGAGGGCGGCGAGAACGCCGAGCGGGAAGGAGATGATGACGGCGAAGAACAGGCCGAGGAAGGTGAGCTGCAGGGTGATCGGGAGAGCCTGAGCGACCAGATCACTCACGTGGTTGGACGTTCCAACGCCATAGGTACCAAGGTCACCGTGGAGCATGTTCCACAGGTAGTGACCGTACTGAACGAAGAAGGGGTCGTTGAGACCGTGCTGGACACGGTACTCTTCGAGAGCTTCGGGGGTCGCGGTCTCGCCCAGAGCCGAGTAGGCCGGGTCGATCGGAGACAGCGACATGATGAAGAAGACGAGGAAGGATACGCCGACCACCATGATCGGCAGTGCCACCAAACGTCGTCCGATGAGTCGCAGAAGGTTATTCACTTCTAGACCTCCATTTCAACGGATTTTGGCAATAGAAAGGGAGGGGTGGCACCCGACTGTGGCGTCTGCCTCAGGGCGGGCGTCCCACCCCTCCTTTCTGTGATGTCCCGAGGGGACTTACTTAGCGCTCACACCGAGCAGCTGCAGGCCGGTGGAGGAGATCGG
>USPB01000172.1 GCA_900556405.1 uncultured Actinomyces sp. | reverse complement strand
GCGGCTTCAAGAACCCCTTCCGCGTTGAGTACCAGGTCGTGAACGTTGGCAAGCTCGGGGAGCTCTTCCCCGAGGGCGGCAAGGTCACGGTCGAGGATCTCATCGCTAAGCACGCTGTTCGCGACTCCGCGCCCGTCAAGGTGCTCGGCAGTGGCGAACTGAACGTGAAGCTCGAGGTTGAGGTCGACTCCTGGTCGTCCTCCGCCGAGGCAAAGATCACGGCTGCCGGCGGGTCCATCTCGGCTCGCTGACGGTGAACGGGGGTGGTCCCGCGAGGGACCACCCCCGTTACGTGTCTGTCATCATCGCGGATGAGGTGCTGTCAAATGGCTTTTCACCCGTGAAAACGGCTGGCCCCGCCGCATGGGGCGCCAGCGCTCCGCGTCTCGTTAAATACGTGGCAATGCGCTTTTTTAATGATTGGATATCGCCAACCGCTACCCGTGTCGGGTAAGCTGGATCAGTCTAGGGGCTTTTGCCCCGCTTGCCCATCATTCGTAGGAGGAAGCCTTGCTCGGTGCATTCGCCCAGGCGTTCCGTACCCCCGACTTGCGTCGGAAGCTGCTCTTTACCCTGTTCATCATGGCCGCGTTCCGGCTGGGTTCGTTCATTCCGACGCCCGGCGTGGACTCGAAGGCCGTTCAGAGCTGCATTGCGCAGGAGTCGCAGGCGTCGCTGCTCGACCTCGTCAACCTGTTCTCGGGTGGAGCGCTCCTTCAGCTGTCGATCTTCGCGCTGGGCATCATGCCCTACATCACCGCGTCGATCATCATCCAGCTGCTGCGGGTCGTAATTCCTCGATTCGATGACCTCCACAAGGAGGGACAGACCGGCCAGGCGAAGCTGACGCAGTACACGCGTTATCTGACTATCTTCCTGGGTATTCTGCAGGCGACGACGACGATTTCTCTGGCGCGCAGCGGCCAGCTGTTCCAGGCCTGCAACCAGGACATCATTAAGGACCGTTCGGTACTCACGTTCGTCATGATGATCATCGTCATGATGGCTGGTACGGGCGTCATCATGTGGCTGGGCGAGCTCATCACGGAGCGCGGCATCGGCAACGGTATGTCCCTGCTGATCTTCACCTCGATTGCCGCTCGTCTGCCCGAGCAGCTCCTGTCGATTGGCCAGGCTGGCAAGTGGGGCTCTGTTGCGGCTATCGTTGCCCTTCTGCTCCTCGTCGCGATCGCGGTCGTCTACGTCGAGCAGGCTCAGCGCCGAATCCCCGTGCAGTACGCCAAGCGCATGATTGGGCGCCGCCAGTACGGCGGTACGACCACCTACATCCCGTTGAAGATCAACATGTCGGGTGTTATCCCCGTCATCTTCGCATCGTCGATTCTTGCCCTGCCTCCGATGGCGGCGCAGTTCGGCAAGCCCGACGACGCGTGGGTTCAGTGGATCTCTGCGCACTTCACGCAGGGCAGCTCGTTCTACCTGACGATCTACGCCCTGATGACCCTGTTCTTCACCTTCTTCTACACGGCCATTACGTTCAACCCGGACGAGGTTGCCGACAACATGAAGAAGTACGGAGGCTTCATCCCCGGTTACCGTGCGGGTCGCCCCACGGCTGAGTACCTGCGTTACGTGATCAACCGAATCACGTCTGCGGGTGCCCTGTACCTGGTGATCATCGCCCTCCTGCCGTCTCTCGCGATCATTCCGCTGAAGCTGTCGAGCTCGCAGATGCCCTTCGGTGGCACCACGCTGCTCATCATCATCGGCGTCGGTCTGCAGACGGTGAAGGAAATCAACACGCAGCTGCAGCAGCATCACTACGAAGGATTCCTGAAATGACAGTCGTCATCCTCCTCGGCCCTCCCGGAGCTGGCAAGGGCACCCAGGCCTCGCGCATCGCTGAGCGTCTCGGTATCCCGGCTATTTCGACGGGCGACATCTTCCGTGCGAATATGGCGGAGGGTACGGAGATCGGCAAGCAGGCGCAGGCCTACATGGACCGCGGCGAGTTCGTGCCGGATTCGGTCACGAACGCCATGGTGAAGGCGCGCCTGGCCGCCCCCGACGCTGCCGACGGTTTCCTGCTCGACGGCTATCCGCGTTCCGTGGAGCAGGCGCACGTGCTGCGCGACATGCTCCTCGACCTGGGTAAGTCCATCGACGTCGTTCTCGAGATTCAGGTGGATGAGGACGAGGTCGTGGAGCGCATGCTCAAGCGCGCACAGGAGCAGCATCGGACGGACGATACCGAGCCTGTCATGCGTCACCGTCTGGAGGTCTACCACCAGCAGACGGAACCCGTTGCCACCTACTACGTCGACCAGGACCTCCTTGAGGTTGTCGACGGTAGTGGCACGATCGACGAGGTCACGGCTCGCATCTTCGCGATCCTCGACTCGGTGGCGAAGAACTGAGCAATGCCACGCATTGAACTGAAGTCCGCACAGGAGCTTCGATGGATGCGCGAGGCCGGTCTGGTCGTCGCGTCGATCCACGAGGCCCTGCGCGGTGCCATTCGTCCCGGTATCACGACGCGCGAGTTGGACGAGGTGAGCGCCCAGGCGATTGCCGACGGGGGAGCGACCTCGAACTTCAGGGGCTACTACGGCTACCCGGCCACCGTGTGCATTTCGGTCAACGATGTGATTGTCCACGGAATCCCCGATGACTACGAGCTGGCCCCGGGCGACCTCGTCTCCTTCGACTGTGGCGCGTACGTCGAGCGAGGTGGACGCCAGTGGCATGGAGACGCGGCCTTCAGCGTGATTGTCAGCGATACGTTCGTGTCCGACGCGGACTTCGCGGCGGGTGAGCGGGCTACGGGTTCGATCGCTGGAGTGGACGAGGATCTGCTGCGTGAGCGCCGTCAGCTGGACGCTGTGACGCGCGAGTCCCTGTGGGCCGCGCTCGCAGGCCTCGCCAACGGGAAGCGCATCAGCGCGGTTGGTCACGCGGTTGAGGATGTCGTTGCGGAGAACGCCCTCATCAATGGCTGGGAAGCCGGCATCATCGAGGAGTTCGTGGGGCACGGCATCGGAACCAAGATGCATATGCCTCCGGATGTCCTGAACTACAACGTGCGCGGCATCCAGGCGCGCCTGAAGCCGGGTATGGTCCTGGCCGTCGAGCCGATGCTCACCCGCGGTGACATTGCGTCTAGCACGGATGATGACGAGTGGACCGTGCGCACGGTCGACGGCCGCGATGCTGCCCACTGGGAGCACTCGATCGCGATCACCGAGGAGGGCGTTTCCGTCCTGACGGCACGCGATGGGGGAGTGGCAGGCCTTGCACCCTATGGTGTCACTCCGGTGTCACTCGACTGATATGACGAACGGTTTCGGGCCCGGCACCTCATGAAGGTGCCGGGCCCGAGTCTTGTATCGACGAGGCCGTGGCTGGTTGTGCACCGGGTTGCTCGCTTTCCCGGGTGTGTGCCGCGTCGAGTCTTGTTGCTGCGTGGTGTGACATCACTGAGGCGGGTATGACGCCAGTCTGGAGGTGGTGTCATGCTCCCACACTGGTGTCATGCTCCCTGACCGGAGTAGCACGTCTGGTCTGGTCGTGTGTGGGGTATCGAACCGGTGATGCGCATGGTTCCTTGGAAACCTCGCACGTAATTCCCCTGTGACTACTTCAAAGGTTGAAATCATAGCGTTGGAATTGCAACGTTTTGAGCAGTTCTCGAAAAATGACCGAGGGGAATTATGTGCGACTTTTGTTTGGCGAGGCCGGGCGATTCCTCTGTGGATGCGCGCTGATCCCGCTGGGGTCCAGATCCTCACACCGGTGGTGAATGGTCTGCGGTACGCGGTGTACTGGCGCGGCCTCGGCGTGTGGGACGCGAATGTCCATCGGCGATTCGATGAAATGTGACGCATTAAACGTGAGCGAACCGACAGGAGTCCAGACTACCGCCGAGGGGTATCGATGCCGTAGAGTAGTTCCTTGGGCGTATCTGCATCCGGCACTCGTCGGTGCGCTATGCCTGGCGGCATCCGCCGCAACCTATCCGAGACATGTAGAGGATAAACGGAGGATATGGCGAAGAAAGACGGCGTCATTGAGATGGAAGGCACGGTCGTTGAGGCCCTGCCTAACGCGATGTTCCGTGTGGAACTGAAGAATGGCCACGTGGTTCTCGGCCACATTGCGGGAAAGATGCGTCAGCACTACATCCGCATCCTGCCCGAGGATCGAGTTGTCGTCGAGCTGAGCCCCTACGACCTCTCCCGAGGCCGTATCGTCTACCGCTACA
>USPB01000171.1 GCA_900556405.1 uncultured Actinomyces sp. | reverse complement strand
TCCCTCCGTGTACGTGCGCGCCACGGTGTCGCCGATCTGCGTGTCGGCGGGAGGCAAGGTCGGGAAACCGTGCACGCCACCGGGGATACGGGCGGTGCGCATGCGGTCGATCGCGTGAACGGTGACGACCGCCGCCGCCTGGGCGGCGAGCAGGGCGATGCCCGCTTTTTTGACGATCGACCACGTCTGCCTGGTGAGTTGGCGTCGCTGTGAAAAGGCCATACGGGTAGGATGCCACACATGTCACGCATTAGTACTGACGAGGTCGCCCGCGTCGCGGGCCTGGCCCATATCGCATTGACCGACGAGGAAATTACGCGTTTCGCGGGTGAACTCGACGCGATCGCCGACGCCGTCTCCAAGGTGTCCGAGGTCGCCACCCCCGAGGTGCCCGCCACCTCCCACCCGATTCCGCTGACCAACGTGTGGCGCGAGGACGTGGTGGGCGAAACCGTCGACCGCGACGAGGTGCTCGCTCAGGCGCCCGCCGCCCAGGACGGCCAGTTCCTGGTTCCGCAGATTCTGGGGGAGGAATGATGAACGAGCTGCTGAAGAAGAGCGCCTTGGAGCTGGCGGACATGCTGGCCGCCGGCCAGATCACCTCCGTTGAGCTGACCCAGGCGTGCCTGGACCGCATCGACGCCATTGATGATCGCGTCAACGCCTTCATCACCGTCGACCGCGAGGGCGCCCTGGCGACCGCGGCCGACGTGGACGCGCGCCGCGCGGCGGGGGAGACCCTGCACCGCCTGGCGGGCGTGCCGATCGCCGTGAAGGACAACGTGGTGACGCGCGGCCTGCGCACCACCTGCGCCTCGAAGATCCTGGGCGACTGGGAGCCTCCCTACGACGCGACCGTCACCACCAAGATCAAGGAAGCTGGCCTGCCCATCGTGGGCAAGACCAACATGGACGAGTTCGCCATGGGTTCCTCCACCGAGCACTCCGCGTTCGGTGCGACGAAGAACCCGTGGGACACCGAGCGTATCCCCGGCGGCTCCGGCGGTGGCTCGGCCGCGGCTGTTGCGGCCTACATGGTGCCCCTCGCGCTCGGTTCCGACACGGGTGGCTCGATCCGCCAGCCCGCGTTCGTGACCGGCACGGTCGGCGCGAAGCCCACCTACGGCGCGGTGTCGCGTTACGGCCTGGTGGCCATGGCCTCGTCCCTGGACCAGATCGGCCCCGTCACCCGCACGGTCGCCGACGCGGCCGCCCTGACCGAGCTGATTGGCGGCTACGACCCCCACGACTCGACCTCCCTCAACGAGCCGGTTCCCGCGCTCACCGAGGCTGTCGAGTCCGTTGCCGCACAGGGTTCCATGAAGGGCCTGAAGGTCGGCGTCGTCAAGGAGCTGAGCGGCGAGGGCTACCAGCAGGACGTCATCGACGCCTTCAACGCCACCGTCGAGAAGCTGCGCGAGGCCGGTGCTGAGATCGTCGAGGTCTCCTGCCCGCACCTGGAATACTCGCTGGGCGCCTACTACCTGATCATGCCCGCCGAGGTCTCCTCGAACCTGGCCCGCTTCGACGGCATGCGCTACGGCATCCGCGTCGAGCCCACCGAGGGTCCCGTGACCGCCGAGCGCGTCATGGCCGCCACCCGCGAGGCCGGCTTCGGCGACGAGGTCAAGCGCCGCATCATCCTGGGCACGCACGTGCTCTCGGCTGGCTACTACGACGCCTACTACGGCAGCGCCCAGAAGGTGCGTACGCTCATCCAGCGCGACTTTGACGCGGTGTTCGAGCAGGTCGACGTCCTCGTGTCGCCGACGGCCCCCGAGACGGCCTTCAAGTTCGGTGAGAAGACCTCCGATCCGCTGGCCATGTACCTCTACGACGTCGCGACGATCCCCGCAAACCTGGCGGGCATCCCTGGCATGAACGTGCCCAACGCGGTGTCTTCCGAGGGCCTGCCCATCGGCTTCCAGGTGCTGGCCCCCGCGCGCGGCGACCTGGTCATGTACAAGGTGGCGTCCCTGGTGGAGGCGCTCAGCGATGACGTCGCGGGTCAGTGCCCCGCAGCTAACTGGGAGGAAAAGTGATGACTGAGCTCATGGATTACGACGAGGCGGCCCGCCGCTTCGACCCGGTTCTCGGTATTGAGGTGCACGTCGAGCTGGGCACCAAGACCAAGATGTTCGACGCGGCCCCCAACGCGTTTGGTGGCGACCCGAACACGTACGTGACCCCCGTGTCGCTGGGTCTGCCCGGCTCCCTGCCGGTCGTTAACCACAAGGCCGTCGAGTACGCCATCAAGATCGGCCTGGCCCTGAACTGCGAGATCGCGGAGTACTGCCGTTTCGCCCGTAAGAACTACTTCTACCCGGACCTGACGAAGGCCTTCCAGACCTCCCAGTCCGACGAGCCGATCGCTCACGACGGCTACGTGGACGTCGAGCTCGAGGACGGCACGATGTTCCGCGTGCAGATTGAGCGCGCACACATGGAGGAGGACGCGGGCAAGAACACGCACATCGGTGGCGCTGACGGCCGTATCCAGGGCGCGGACCACTCGCTCGTGGACTACAACCGTGCGGGCGTCCCGCTCGTGGAGATCGTGACCCGCCCGATCGAGGGCGCTGGCGAGCGTGCGCCCGAGGTGGCTGCCGCCTACGTGCAGGCCCTGCGCGACATCTTCCGCGCGCTCGACGTGTCCGAGGCCCGCATGGAGCGCGGCAACGTGCGTGCCGACATCAACGTGTCGCTGCGCCCGACGCCTGAGTCGCCCCTGGGGACGCGTACCGAGACGAAGAACGTGAACTCCTTCCGTGGCATCGCCTCGGCCGTGCGCTACGAGATGCAGCGCCAGGCCCAGATTCTGGCCGATGGCGGCACGATCCTGCAGGAGACCCGCCACTACCACGAGGAGGACGGCTCCACGTCGTCCGGCCGTGAGAAGTCGGATTCCGAGGACTACCGCTACTTCCCCGAGCCCGACCTGGTGCCGATCCGTCCGGATCGCGAATGGGTCGAGGAGCTGCGTGCTTCGCTGCCCGAGCTGCCCGTCGCCAAGCGCCGCCGCCTGCGCTCCGAATGGGGCTACGCGGACATGGAGATGCGCGACGTCATCAACGCTGGCGCCCTCGAGCTTATCGAGGCCACGGTCGCCGCTGGCTGCGATCCCGCCTCCGCCCGCAAGTGGTGGATGGGCGAGATCTCGCGTCGCGCCAAGGAACGCGAGGTTTCCCTGGACGAGGCCGGGGTCAGCCCCGCTCAGGTCGCTGAGCTGCAGGGTCTCATCGACTCTGGCCGCATCAACGACAAGCTGGCGCGTCAGGCCCTCGAGGGTGTCCTCGCGGGCGAAGGTGACCCGACGCAGGTCGTCGAGGCCCGAGGCCTCGAGGTCGTCTCCGACGACGGCGCCCTGACGGCGGCCGTCCAGGAGGCCCTGGACGCCCACCCCGACATCGTTGAGAAGATCAAGGGCGGCAAGGTCCAGGCGGCCGGCGCCCTCGTCGGCGCGGTCATGAAGGCCACCCGCGGGCAGGCTGACGCCGCCCGCGTGCGCGAGCTGATCATGGAGATGGTCGGCGCCTGAGGTTCATCCTCGCGAGCGAACGGGGCCGGGATCGATGCGATCCCGGCCCCTTTCGTCGTGTTGGACTGTGACTACTGCTTCGTGGACCGGATCCGGCGAGCGGCCCCGGCCTCGTGCGTGCTTTCCCCAGAGGGAGCCCCGGCCTCGTCCCTGATCATGCGCACGTGTCCACGTTGTGGCCTCCCCCTACCGGCAGGCGTACAAAGTTACTTAGGATGAGCGCGTGAGGACAGCCTGACCGCCTGTGGCCGGGCGCCCAACGAAAGGACAGATATGCGCACATCGCCGTCGTACACCGCCTCCTACCGCATCGAGGTGGACGAGAAGACGACTTCCATCGCGTCCATTGTTGACGCTGTCTCTTCGACTGGAGCGGAGATCAAAGGCCTCGACGTGGCTGACTCCGACCGCGGGCGCATCATCATCGACCTGACGTGCGACATGCGCGATTCTGAGCACCGTCGCGAGGTCCGTGACGCCATCAACGCGCTGCCCGGCGTGGCCTCCGACTCGGTCGCCGACCAGACCTTCATGAGCCACATCGGCGGCAAGGTGGAAATCCACTCCAAGGTGCCCCTGCGCAACCGTGACGACCTCTCGCGCGCCTACACCCCCGGCGTTGCCCGCGTGTGCACCGCCATCCACGACATGCCCCAGAAGGCCCACCTGCTGACCATGAAGGCCAACACGGTCGCGGTCGTCTCCGACGGCACCGC
>USPB01000170.1 GCA_900556405.1 uncultured Actinomyces sp. | reverse complement strand
CGATCGGCGCGGGCGACATCTACTACTACGACGATGAATATCGCGCCCACTCCGCCGTGCCCGTTCCCGCATTCTTGGACGACAAGTACGCGCGCGGCGTTGTCGGCCTCGTCGCAGGCTCCGACACCTATCCGGGCGCGGGCATTCTCGCCACGCGCGGAGCGCTAGCCGCGGGCGTGGGTATGGCGCGCCTCAACTCGACCCGGCGCGTCCAGGATCTCGTGCTGGCCGACCAGCCGGGCGTCGTGATGGTCGGGGGACGCATTCAGGCGGCACTTATCGGGCCCGGCCTGGACGAGGAGCGCCGCGAGGACGCGCTCGAACTTGCGCAGTTCTGCGGGACGTCGGGCCTTCCCCTCGTCATTGACGCGTGGGCGCTTGACCTCGTCCCCGAGCTTCTCGGCTCGCTCACCCCCGACGCCACTGTGCTGACCCCGCACTACGGCGAGGCAGCGCGCCTGCTGAGCGCGCTCGGAACGCCGATCACGAAGCGCGAGGTCGCGGCCTCCCCCCTGCGCTACGCTCGCGCCCTCCACGAGGCCACGGGCTGCCATATTGTCCTCAAGGGCCCCGTGACGATCGTCTACTCCTTCGAATACGTTGATGTCGACGCGGAGGAAAACTCCGCTACCAGCGTTGACGGGACCGGCAGTGGCGCGGACGCGCGCCCCGAGCTCACGCGCGTCTACGAACCCACGGTCAGTGCGATTAGTACGTCCTGGGCCGGCATCGCAGGCAACGGTGACGTCCTGGCAGGTTTCATCGCGGGAATCCTGGCGCGCGCCAGTGCGCGAGCGAGCGCTGGCTCTCGCTCGCAGTGCGTGACCTCGGCGCGCCTATCGGCAGCCGTGTGTCTGCACGCCCGCGCGGCCGACAGCGCCGCGAATCAACACGACGGCGGCGCCCCCATTCAGGCCAGCGACATTGCGGCCGCGATTCCCTCCGTCCTGGCCGACCGCAGGCCGTAACACGTCAGACGCCGCTGGCTTCGGTGGCGCTGCGCGGTCGCTCTCGCGTGAGATACTAGGGGAGTGACTGTCACAGACATTCAAAGCGACGGACGGGGATACCCGTCGAGCGCGGTCGTCGACCTGGCCGCCATCAAGCACAACCTGAGCGTCCTGCGGGCCGCAGCCCCGGACGCCCTCCAGCTCGCCACCGTCAAAGCGAACGCCTACGGGCACGGGCTTGTCCCCGTCGCGCTCACGGCCCTTGAGGGAGGCGCCGATTGGCTGGGCGTCGCCCAGCTGGCCGAGGCTTTCGAGCTGCGCCGAGGCCTCGACGAGGCCGGCATCGCCCGCGCGGACGCGCCCGTTCTCGCGTGGATTTCCACCTCCTCCTCCGACTTCGCCGCCGCGATCGAGGCCGACATCGACCTGTCCGTGTCGTGGACATGGGTCCTCGCCGACATCTGCGCCGCCGCCCGAGCGGTCGGCCGCCCCGCCCGCGTCCACGTCAAGATCGACACCGGCATGTCGCGCGCCGGCTCCACCCTGGCCGACCTGCCCGCCCTGGCCTCGGCCCTGCGTATGGCCGCAGACGACGGCCTCGTCGACATTGTGGGCGCATGGAGCCACATGTCGCGCGCCGACGATCCCAGCGAGGCGGGCAACGCCTCGACCGCGAGCCACGTGCGCATCTTCGAGGAGGGCCTGGCGATCCTCGCCGACGCTGGCATCACCCCGCGCATCCGTCACCTCTCCGCTACGTCGGGCATCCTGTGGCATCCCGAGGCCCACTACGACATGGTCCGCGTCGGCATCGGCATGTACGGCCTGAGCCCCGACCCCGCGGTCGCGACGGCCGACGAACTCGGTCTTATCCCCGCCCTCGAGCTGCGCGCCCCGCTGACCTCCGTCAAGGTCATCGAAGAGGGTACCCCCGCCTCGTACGGGGGAACCTGGGTCGCGCCCACGCGCCGGTGGATCGGCCTCGTGCCCCTCGGCTACGGCGGCGGCATCTTCCGCGCGGCCTCCAATAAGGCTCGTGTCGTCGTTCGCGCCGAGGCCGGCCTCCTCAATGCACCGCTCGTCGGACGCGTGTGCATGGACCAATTCATGGTCGATCTCGGTCCTGCGCAGGGGGATCCCGGGACCCCGACCGCGCGCAGCGGGGATGCCCCTGCGGCCGTGGGGGACATCGCCGTCTTGTTTGGCACGGGCGCGCTCGGCGAACCCCTGGCCGATGAATGGGCGGACGCTGCCTCTACCATCAACTACGAGATCGTCACCAACCTCGGCGCCCACATTCCGCGCGCCTACCGGGACCACACCGCGCACACGCAGGAGAAGAACACGCATGAGTGACACAATCACCGCCACATTCCAGGTGTCAACGAGCGACGCCGATCAGACGCGCGCGCTCGGCGAAGACCTCGGGCGGATCCTCGCTGCCGGAGACCTCGTCATGCTCTCGGGCGGCCTCGGCGCGGGCAAGACCACCCTCACCCAGGGCATCGGCATCGGTATGGGCGTGCGCGGCCGCGTCGCCTCGCCGACCTTCATCGTCGCGCGCGTGCACCCCTCCTTAAGCGGCGGTCCCGACCTCATCCATGCGGACGCCTACCGCATCAAGGACCTCAGCGACCTCGAGACCCTCGACCTCGACTCCTCCCTCGACGAGGCCGTCACCGTCGTCGAGTGGGGCGAAGGCAAGACCGAGGCCATGAGCGACGAACGTCTCTCCATCGAGGTGCGCCGCGCCTCCGGCGGGCAGGCCGACACCGACGGCGACATCATCGACCTGGAGCACATGGATGACGGCACGCGCCTCATCGTCCTGCGCGCCCACGGCCACCGCTGGGACGCCGTGCTTGACGGCATTGTCGCTGCCCACGGCGGTCGTCGCATCGACGAGCCCGACACCGACGAGTAGGATCACACCGTGCGAGAGATAGCCCTGGACACCCAAGCCGCCACCACCGTCGCCATCGTCGACAACGGCCGCGTCATCGCCCGCGCCCACAACGATTCTGGGCGCCACCACGCCGAATCGATCACCCCGCTCGTGCGCGAGGCCCTTTCGGCCGCCGGACTGCCCGCCCAGCTCGCGGACGCCGGCATCGACCGCATCCTCGTAGGCACCGGCCCCGCTCCCTTCACCGGCCTGCGCGCGGGCCTCGTCTCCGCCCGCGTCCTCGCGGCCGTTGCAGGCGTGCCGGTCTACGGCGTGTCCGCCCTCGACGTTATCGCCCGCCAGGGCCTCGACCTGCTCGCCCCCGACGCCCGCGTCTACGCGATCGCCGACGCGCGCCGCCGCGAACTGTACTGGGGGGCCTTTGTGGCCGCCGGACCCGACGACGTTACCCTCGAAGGGCGCCTTGAGGTGGGGGACGTGTCCGCGCTGCTGAGCGCC
The DNA here is from genome assembly GCA_900556405.1 of uncultured Actinomyces sp. Lineage (GTDB taxonomy): Bacteria > Actinomycetota > Actinomycetes > Actinomycetales > Actinomycetaceae > Pauljensenia. Next base: position 927 of record USPB01000170.1, on the reverse strand, counting down.
ATGCGCTCTGCCCCCGGCCTCGTCGTCGCCGGAGCGCCGATCCCCGCGCACAGCGCCGACGCGCTCGCTCGCGCCGACCTCGGCCCCCAGGTGAACCTCGATCCCGCGGTCATGAGCCGTATCGTCGCCACGCGCCTGTCGCGCGGCGAGGAGGACCGCCTGCGCACCGATCCGCTCTACCTGCGTCGCCCGGACATCCAGGGCCAGCCCACCGCGCGCCTGTGAACGCCGCGCTGCACGTCGCGGGGCCAGACGACCTTGAACTGTTCACAGCTCTCGAGGCCGAGGTCTTCGCCGAAGACCCCTGGACCCCCTACATGATCGCCGAGGAACTCTCCTCCCCGGCCTCGCGCTACTGGGTCGCCACTGATGACGCGGGAGATGTCGTCGGATACGGCGGCGCCAAGGTCGGGGGAGACCAAGCGGACGTCATGACGATCGGCGTGCGCTCCCACGCGCGCGGACGAGGCTTCGGAGCGGCCATCCTCGATACCCTCCTGGATTGGTCTCGCGAGGCCGGGGCGCGCGAGATCTTCCTCGACGTTCGCCCCTCGAACGAGGGGGCCATCGGCCTGTACGAGTCGCGCGGATTCGTCGAAATTGGACGCCGTCCCCGCTACTTCCGCAACCCCGTGGAAGAGGCCGTCGAGATGAGGGCGCCCCTGACCTGAGCGGATGCGACGACCACCACTAAATAGGTGCAGTCGATGTATCAAAATTCGTGTCTCTCGGCCCCTGTTTATGGGGCCGATGGTCCTAGGTGTTGTCCGTGCAATCGCGGGGCAAGAGGCGCGCGATAACCGCGGAAAATCGCGGAAAATGACAGCGTGTCGACAAGGGGTGCGCGGGTCCTCGTGCCATGGTCCTACGAGGCGGACGAAAAGCGTCGATATGCTCATTCCATGGCCACTCAAAATGTCGCAACGA
>USPB01000169.1 GCA_900556405.1 uncultured Actinomyces sp. | reverse complement strand
CGCGCAGCACGTGGTAGCGCATGGGGCTCAGGAGCTTCTTCCACTCGGCGTCGGTGCGGGCGGCGGGATCGGTTGCGTTCATGCCTCTATTGTCCCGCGCGGCCCGCACCCTCGCACGCGTGCGGCCGCTTTCCTCGCGCGCCTCGTTCGATGAAGCGGGGGCTCAGTCCGCGCTCACCGCTGCGGGTCGGCGGGCGCCGAAAAGGCGCCGGGGGCGGCGGGGTCGGGAGCGTTCATGCCCCCTATTGTCGCGGACCGCCCGCGCCCGTGCACACATGTGCGTGGGTGCGGGCGGTCCGCTTTCCTCGCGCCGACCTCAGTCACGAGGCCGTGGCCCATTCACCTGTCCCCATCACTCATCGGTGGCGGGCCCTGCGTTGGAGGTCTTCTTTGCCGCTGCCTTCTTGGGAGCCGCCTTCTTGGCGGCACCCTTCTTGGCGGCGGTCTTCTTCGCGGGAGCCTTTTTGGCGGGAGCCTTCGCGGCCTTGGCGGGGGTCGCGTCGTCTCCCTCACCGGCTACGGCGTTGTCGCCGCTCACGGTTTTCTTGGCCGCGGCGGAGGACTTTTTGGCGCCCTTTTTCGCGGTCGCCGCCTTCTTCGTGGCAGCCTTTTTCGCGGGAGCCTTCTTCGCGCCAGCCTTGGTGGAGGCCGCCTTCTTGGCGGTCTCCTTCTGCGCCGAGGCTTCCTCTTCCGCTGCGGAAACGTCTGTCGCGGCGTCCTCGGCCTGCGAAGCGGGCTCGACCTCAGAAGCCGACTCGGCGATGGCCGCCACCGGCATCACGAGGGTCTCGTCCACGGGCTCGTCGACGGCGGGAAGAACCTGCGTCGCGTCGGAGTCGAGGGCTCCGGCCTCGGCGGCCTCCACGGGGTCCATGATGGTGGTTGCCTCGACGTCGTCAGACTCAGGGGCGGCGGAAGCCTCAGCATCGTCCGCCTCAGTGTCATCCGTCGACGCGTCGGCGTCATCGGCCGTTGCGTCAGCTTCATCAGCCGTCCCGTCGGCGTCCGACTCCTCGGCGCTTTCCGCGTCATCCGCAGCCTCCGACTCCTCCGCGCTTTGCGCACCCTCCGCCTCAGCGGCGGGATCGTCGGGGGCGGCGGTCTCGTCGTCGCCAGGGGCTTCATCCACGTCCTCGTCCTCCGACACTTCGGCCTCGGGAGCAGCCTCCCCAGACTCCGACTCGTCGCGCACCGACGGCTCCGAGTTCGCGACATCGGGGGTCTCGGACTCGTCGTCCGTCGCAGTCGCGGCGGACTCGCCCTCATCGGACTCCTGCTCGAGGCGTTCGACGACCGGGATCTGGCCGGTGACGGCGCGCAGGACATCGGCCTCGGCGCCCGTGGGGGCGACGGCGGGGAAGAAGTCCATGATAGACACGCGCGCGGGCTTCACCGTGGGGGTGGGGCGGGTTTGCGCGTCGAGGCGCGCCTCTTCGGCGACCGCGTACCAGCCGGGATGGACGGTCGGCTCGTCGGGGGTGTCCTCGTCGGCGAGCGACGCCGCCATCTCAGCGGGTGTCGGCTCGGGCGGCGGCACGAGCGCCGGCGCGACCGCCTGGACCGTGTCGGTCATGACGGGTCGGCCGGTGCGCACGGGCGGTGGCACCTGCACGGGATGTTTCACGGATGTTTCACGCGCAGGGATCGGCGTGGTTTCCTGTTCGTCCGGGGACATCTCACCGTCCGACGAGGCCTGGGCCTCCTCCTCGCCGCCCGTTTCCTCAGGCGATTCGGGGGCGGGCGCGTCCTCACGCTCGGCGTCCTCGGCGGGGGCGCTGTCCTCCTGCGCGTCGGCGGCGCGCGAGCCGCCGGAGTCGCCGGATGCGCCAGCGGCGGAACTGCCAGCGCCGGCGACGCCATCTGCCGCGCCCGCGCCATCGGTGCCTACACTCTGCTCGGGGGGCTCGTCCGCCGTAGGTTCCTCGGGGGGTACCTCGTCAGCCGCAGGCGCCTCGGGTGTGGCCTCGGATTCGGCAGGGGCCTCGCCAGCCTCGGAGTCGGCGGGCGCAGGGACACCGGCCTTCTCGGCGGCGGCATTGGCCTCGATGATTTGTTCGGGCGTGACACTGTTCGCAACGGACGCGACGGACGCGGCGGACCCTGCGGACGCGACAGCCCCCTGAGCCTCGCCGGAAGCAGCGGAGCCAGCACCGTCTCGAGCGGCCCCGGCTCCCTCGACCTCGGACGCGACCGGCTCGACGCCGACGGCCGCCAAGGCGAGGGTCGCCTCGGGATCCAGGGTGTCCGAGCTGCGGTTCTTGTAGCCTTCGCGGCGTTCCTGGGCGCGACGAGCCTCGGCCTCGCGCTCGGCGTAGGCCTCTTCGCCGGGGCCCTCGAGGGCGGCGGCGCGCTCATCGGCGTCGGCGGACCCCGAGAAGAAGCGCTCTCCTCGCCTGATGGAGGTCGCGGTGAGGGTCTGTGTGAGCTGCGGGTTCGCGTTGCCGGCGGCCTCGATGATCTTGCGCAGCGCGGCCTTGGAAATCACCTGGGTCTCGTCGCGCGAAACGGCGGGCCCACCCTCGGCAAGTTCGCGCTGGCGGTCCGCCATCGCGCGGCGACGGGCGCGCTTGGCCTTACGGCGGGCGGCGACCATGCGCGCGGCGTGGGCGGGATCCTTGGGCGAAGCGCCCACAGGCATGGCACCAGCGGCGAACGCCGCGCCTCCCGTCGCGCTACCGGCGGACGTGCGCTCCCCCGATACCGGGTGGGCTGGCGTGATGCCCGTGGCGGCCACGGCCTCGTTCGTGCCGGAGATTCCCGCAAGCTCGGCGGCCAGGCGCGCGATGCGTTCGCGGCTCATGTCCTTGTTGACCGTGACGGTCTCGCGGGGTTCGATGCGCTGGGCGGGGCGAGCCCACGGCTCTTCCGTGACGATCCACGAGATGAGCTGTTCGCGCAGGTAGGCACGCAGGTCGGACAGGTGCCCGGAGTTCTTCGCGGAGACCAAGACGCGCACGGTCACCGTGTACTCGTCGGAGTCGGTGATCTGCACACCCCACGTGCGCCCGTCCCACAGGTCCGTGGAAGTCAGGAGCTGCTCGACCTTCGTGCGGATGAGGGTCATAGGCGCAGACCAGTCGAGCTTGAGCTCAACGGTGCCGAGCTGGGCGGCGGCGCGACGCGTCCAGTTCTCGAAGGGCGTCTGCGTGAAGTAGCGGCACGGAATGATGAGGCGGCGCTCGTCCCAGATGCGCACAACCACGTAGGAGAGTGTGATTTCCTCGACGGACCCCGTCTCCTGCTTGTCGCCGGCGACGACGACGTCACCCACGCGGATCGCGTCGGTGAAGGCCAGCTGCAGGCCGGCGAACACGTTACCGAGGGTCTGTTGGGCGGCGAGACCGGCGATGACCGAGAGGACGCCGGCAGAGGCCAAGACGGTCGTCATGGCCTGGCGCGCGACCTCGAACGTGCCGATGATGGCGACCACGCCGACGACGATGACGATCGCCTGGGTGAGGCGACGCAGCACCTGCGCCTGCGTCTCGAAGCGGCGCGAACGCCCCTGGTCAGATTCCTGGCGGGCTTTGGCGGCGTCCTCGAACACCCAGGCGGCCGCGTACGCCATCCACGTCAGGCACGCGAGGGCAACGATGAGGAGCACGTGCATGAGGAACGTCGTGATCGACGTGCCGTTCCAGTCGGACAGATTCGGGTTGACCAGCGCGATGCCGAGCCCCGCCCACGCTCCCCAGGCGGCGAAGGTGAAGTGACCCGGGCGGCGCACGCGCGCCAGGATCGACGAGGCCGTGGCAGCCTTCGCGAAAGCCTTACGGAAGAGCGCGGACATGACGACCGAGATGACGACACCCACAAAGGCGCCGACGATTGGGCCGAGGATCAGGAGGGTGAAGTCAATGGTCGTGGCGACGGCGGCCTCCGCCCCAGATTGAGGGTCGGTAATCGCCCGCGTGAGGGCGTCCGAGGCCTGGGCGAGGGCACCGAGTGCTGGTGTCATAGTCATGCATCAAGGGTAGGTCGCCTAGCTGATGAAATCCTGTGAATTCCGCACAATTGCAACGTTTTCCAGTAATGTGTCAGCTGTCACTTGATTTCGTTTTGACGTGCTGCGCACGTTCTGCCTAAACTATCTCCCGTCTTCGGACGCCAGTTCGACGGCCAAGCAGGCCCCCATCGTCTAGCGGCCTAGGACACCGCCCTTTCACGGCGGCGACACGGGTTCGAATCCCGTTGGGGGTACCACCGGTCGCTATCGTGACTGGAACAATTCAATAGGTCTTACCTGTTGTAAGGCCCCGTAGCGCAGTTGGTTAGCGCGCCGCCCTGTCACGGCGGAGGTCGCGG
>USPB01000168.1 GCA_900556405.1 uncultured Actinomyces sp. | reverse complement strand
TGCGCGACATTTTCGACACGCAGATCTACGTGGACTTCACGAAGGCCCTCGTCGAGGCCGCCGCATCGTCGAAGCGCGGCATCGAGGAGCGGCGTGTGGCTGCCGTCGGCGCGTTCGAGCGCGTGCGGGCGCTGAATGACGCCCTGAGCGAGGATGCGCACACGGATGCCCTCGGCTCGGAGGAGCGCGCAGCCGAGGCCGAGGAGGCCGACCAGCTGGACGCGGGTGCGGAGGATGCCAGCGCCGTGACGCGATGGGCACAGGACGCATGCAATCGCGCGCACGAGGCGCACGCGCAGACCCTGCACGTCGCCGAGGTGGCCACAGCGACCGCGCGGGAGGCTTCCCGCGCCCTGTCCGAGGGGCGCGCCCTGGCTGAGGCCCAGGCCGAGCACACGCGCGTGAGCGCGAAACTCGCTGAGCTCACCGCAGCGGAGGAAGCGGTCGCATCCGACCGTCAGCGCGCGAGTCAAGCCCGCCGGGCCCTGGCCGTGGCGCCTTTCGACGCGGCCGTCACCGAGGCCTCGGCGCGCCTGGAGTCCGCCGGAGACCAGGTCGCGGCTCTGTCCCCCGCTCTCGGAGACGAGGCCTCCGCCCAACCGGCCGCCCTCACGCCCGAGGCCGTTTCCGCTCTCGGCGAGCGGGCACAGGCCCAGCGCGACGAAGCATCGCGAACGAGGGGTTCCCTGGAAGAGGCTCTCGCGGTTGAGCGCTCACTGCCTGACCTACGCGCGCAGATCGAGTCGCTGCGCTCCCGCCGCGAGCAGGCACTGGCGCGCATCGCGTCGATCGAGGCCGAGCGCGAGGCGTTGCCCGGGCGCATCGAGCAGGCCACCGAGTCCCTGCGTCTCATGCGAGCGGACGCCGACACGCTGCCTGAGGCCGCGTCCGCGCTGCGCGCCATCAACGAGCGTCTGGATGCCTCCATGCAGGCGGACCTGCTGCGCTCGGCCCTCCTGGGCGCGTCGGATGAGCTGCGCGAGGCAACCGTCGCCGCGAAGCTCGCGAACGCCGCGGCGGCGGACGGCCACGACCTGTGGATCGCGCAGAGTGCCTCGGCGCTCGCACGTGAGCTCGAGGAGGACACGCCCTGTCCCGTGTGCGGGTCGACGGAGCACCCCAGCCCGGCGCCTGTCGCCCACGGGGAGATCACGCGCGAGCAGGTCGCCGAGCTCGACCAGGCGCGCGACCGTGCGGAGAACGCGCTGCGCGACGCGCAGGCGCGCCACCAGGACCTCGTGCGCCGTATCGCCCAGCTCAACGAGGTGGCCGGCGCCCCGACACCGACGCTCGAGACCGAGCGGGATCGGGCGGCCGACATCGTCGCGACGCTCGAGGCCCTCGGCCCTCAGATTGCCGAGATCGAGGCGGCCCTGGAGCAGGAACGCGTGCGTCTGGGCGGCCTGACGGATTCCCTCGCGAGTGCGCGCGAGGCCGCCGCGTCCCTCGCATCCACGCTCCAGGAGCGCGAGTCGGCGCTGAGTGCAGCCCTGGCCCGCGTGGACGCCGAGCGCGCCGACTTCGCCTCCCTCGGTGAGCGCGCAGCAGCCCTGGATGAGCGGGCGCACCGGGCGGCCTTGCTGGCCCGAGCCTGCGCCGATTGGGACAGTGCCCGCGCTGCGCACGTGAAGGCGCGACACTCCCTCGCGGAGGCGCTGGAGGAACAGGGCCTTGAGGCCGACAGCTGGCACTCGTTGCTCCTCCCCCTTGCTCAGGTTGAGGCTCTCGAAGCGCGCGCGGCTGCTCATGACAAGGAGCTCTTCGCGGTGCGCGAGGCCCTCGCCTCCGAGCGCCTGACCCGTGCGGCAGCAGCACCCGCGCCGGACCTTGAGGCTCTCACTGAAACCGCCCGCAAGGCCGAGGAGGACGCAGCCGGCGCCGCCCGGGCCTCGGGAATCCTCGAGCAGCACTGCGCGCAGCTGGACGCCGCCCGTGCCTCCCTCGAGCAGGCGTTGGACGCCCTCGAGCGCGCCCGTGAGCAGGCGGGTCCGATCCGACGACTGGCCGACATCGCGATGGCCTCGGGACCGGAAAATCTGGCGTCCACTCCCCTGTCAGCATGGGTGCTCATCGCGCGCCTCGAGGAGGTGCTCGCGGCCGCGAACCCGCGCCTGGCGGCGATCTCGTCGGGACGCTACGAGCTCGCCTCCGTCCCCGACGACGGCACGGCCTCGCGCAAGTCCGGGCTGGGCCTGGCGATCATCGACCACGACACGGACGCGATGCGCAGCCCACGCACCCTGTCGGGCGGGGAAACGTTCTACACGTCCCTCGCGTTGGCTCTCGGCCTCGCGGACGTCGTCTCAGCCGAGGCCGGGGGCGTCGAGCTGCGCACGATGTTCATCGACGAGGGCTTCGGGTCGCTGGACTCGCACACGCTCAGCCTCGTGATGGCCCAGCTTCAGGCGCTGCGCAGCGCTGGGCGCACGGTCGGCGTGATCTCGCACGTCGAGGAGATGGCGACCCAGATTGCGGACCAGATCCAGGTGCGGCCGCTGCCGGAAGGAGGATCGACCCTGAGCGTGCGCGCTTAAGCGTCAGCCCTTGTGCAGCGCCAGGACCGCGGGGCGCTCGGAGCGGTCAAACCAGGCGAGGGAGGACTCCCACAGGGTGGCCACAGCCTCGTCGGCTTCCTCCTGCGTCTCGGCGCTCAGGACGGCCTCCACCGCGGGCGCAGCGTCGGGCAGGTCCGCGAGGATCGCCGCCACGTCCGACCAGGTGTATTCGAAGGCCGCGGCCTCGAAAATGTGAGGCTCGATCTGCTCGCCGGGGGCAAGCGTCGTCGAGGTGGGTGTGTCGACGGCCAGGACGACGCGCGCTGCCCCGGCCCCTTCCGTCTCGCGCGCCAGGGCCAGGGAAGACAGGGCGGCCTCGGTGATGGCGTCGTCCTCGAGGACCTCAATGTCCTCCCCGCTCATGGCGGCCTCGGGCACGCACAGGACGCCGCTGCGCACGGGCGGCAGCGGAACGGACAGGTCGGACAGGACGGCGGGAACGTAGACGCGCATGCTCACAGTGTAGGCATCCACTGCGCGACAATCGCCTCCAACTCGTCGGAGGCCTTGCAATGCGTGCCGCTTTCCCCCAACGCTTTGCCGCGTAGGGCAGCGCGCTGCACGCCCGCATCTTCGCTAACAACGTGGAAGACCTGGTCGGGCATGAAGGCGCCGATCGCGTCCTGCAGGGATGCGACGGGGCGCGCTCCGATCGCATCCGTGCTGACGCGGTTGACGATGAGGCTGATCGGGCAATCGACACCGTGTTCGGCCCACCAGCTGGCCAGGAAGGAGAGGCGGTTGATGCCGACGATGTCCCCGCGCGCGACGATCACGAGCCGGTCGACGCGCTCGAGCACCCCGAGCGCGGCGTCGTCCCTGCTGGCCCCGCGGCTGGATTTTTCGAGGGACGTGGAGGCGATATCAACGACGCTGTAGCGGGCACTCAGTCGCAGGGCTCCGATGATCGATTCGATGCTCGGACGGCTCACTTCGCGCCACCGGTGAGGAGTGACCAGGCCGGTGATGACGCGCAACCCCTCGGATCGCGCGGCCGCAGCGGACTGGACGTCCTGGGGCGTGAGCGGGCCGCGCGAGGCGGTGCGCGCCAAGATGGACAGGCCCGAGGCCTGGACGGGCACTCCGAGAAGGTGCGCAATCGTCGGGTTCGCGGTGTCCGCGTCGACGAGGAGGGTCGGCACAGTGCGCGCAAGGATCGTCGCGATACCCGCAGCGAGGGTCGTGCGCCCGGGCGCTCCGCTGGTCCCCCACACCGCGATGACCGTGCCCGGGGACGAGGGCGGTGGCGGTGGTGGGGGTTGTACATCCGCGCTGGAGGCCTGGACGCGAACGTTACGTGTTGCCGCTATCAGCGAATTGACGACCTGTTCGGGACTGCCGGGAGCTGCGACCGAGGCGACGCCCAGGGAGACAAGCCTCGCCCTGAGCGCATGCGAGCCGAGCGCAACGACCGCCATGCCGCACGAGCGCAGCGCGTCGAGCGCCTCGGCCGTCAGGTCGGGGTCGGCGCCGTCGATGACTGCCAGGTCCGCGACCCCCGCGCGGCCGGCGGCAATGACCTCAGCGAGATCGGCGCAGCGACGAACGATCGCGAGGGTCTCCCCATGGCGTTGTATTGCCTGGATGAGGGGCGCTTCGTATCGCTGCTCGGCGAGGATAACGACCCCGTGAACGGTACTCATGGCGCACCGACGGGCACGGCAGCGAGGCCATCCGTTGAGCTCTGGGCGGCCAGCAGGACGGGCAGCGACGAGGAGTTCGCCAGGATCTCGATGCGCGCTCCCTTCCTCGTT
>USPB01000167.1 GCA_900556405.1 uncultured Actinomyces sp. | reverse complement strand
ACTTGTCCTCACCGCCGGTCGAGATGTCCTTCTCCGTGATGGTGAAGTCGGAGTTACCGACCTCGAAGGGGATGAAGGTCGAGTCGTACTTCGCGTTCGCCGCACCGAAGCCGGTGGGGGTCAGCGACGCGGCCGGGTCGGCTGCGGAGATGAACGAGGTCTTGGCCGGGGCGGAGGAAGCCGTGGGCTTCGAGACGGTCACCGTGCCGGTGGTCTCCGGGGTGCGAGCCGTGTTGTCCGCCCAGGTCGAACCCGTGGTCACCGCGAAGTTGGCGGCGGGGATCGTCGGGTTGGCACCCGAGGGATCCTCGACGGACTTCACGATGCGCACCGAGCGTTCCTCGGTGATGACACCGTAGAGGCAGCCGTAGTTGACCGAGAGCTCCTCCGCAACGAAGGTGTTCGTACGCGGAGTGTCCTCAGGGACGCTCGACGGACATGCCACCGAGGGTACGTTATTGATGTTGTCCGAGGTGACCAGCGTCGATCCGTTCGGGACAAAGCCCCAAATGTTCAGGCGGTAGGTTCGACCGTTCTTTTCGAAAGTACGACTGGAAACCGTCTTGTTCAGCTTGATCGTGTCGGCCACGTAGGGCGACTGGTTAACATTGCCCTTGGCGCCCGGCCAGGTACGCGGCAGAATCTCAGGCTTGTTCGGGTTCAGCGTACTGTAGGGCTGACCTGCGCCAGCGTTGTAGTACTGGCTGTACAGGTCGTAGTCGCCGTTACCCTCGCCCACGTACTTGACGCAGTAGATGCGTCCGGACTGGCTTTCAGGCTTATTGATATAGCCCTGTGAGCGATCGGCCGCGTTCACCGGGTCCGGCTCGTAGGCAGGGCCAATGAAGGAACCGGAGGGCGTGTAACCCGGGGTACCGTACTTACCACCCTTGAGGATCCAATCGCGGGGCCACTGACCCTCGATCTGCTGGTTCGCCGGCCAGCCGTTAAGGCCGAAGTCGGAGGAGCAGGTGCCTGTGCCGGGCTCGCCGGCAGTCTTCACGTAGGCACCGCCCTTGCGGTACAGGATCGTGGTGGCCAGGGTGTTCGAGGTTTCCTCGTTGACGAATGGGTACTCCTCACCCTGATCATTGGGGAACAGGTTAAGGAACTGCAGCCACAGCGATGAGTGCAGGAAGTGCTGCACCGGGCTCATGCCCTGGATGGGCAGGTTGTTATGGCGGATTTCACCGAGCAGGAAGGTCTGTCCCGGCTGGACGGTGCCCGGGTTATTCGGCTTGAAGCCGATGGCCGACTGACCATCCACCCAGATCGTCTTATCTCCGCCGTTCTTCCACAGGTCGTAGTGCTGCTGCATCCACTCCTTGGAAGCCTGCGTATCACCGGTGCCAGTGTTGTTCGTCTGGTCATCCCACTTCCACGGGGCGCCACGGGCGATATAGGTCCACGCGTCATTCGCTCCAGCGTAGTTGCCGCCGAGCCACGTACCGAGCATGTTGTTGTCGCTCTTGATACGGTTCCTCGACATGCCCGTCACGATGCCGTATCGGATGAAGTTGTTGTACGCAGGGCTCGTCGATGTCGCCGTGTCGTTGGTGACGCCCTTTCCCATCTTGGCGTAGACCTGACCAACGTCGATGCCCGTGGCGGCGGGCTCCTGGGCGGCCTGGGCCGCCTGGGGGGCGGCGACTTGGGAGACGACCAGGGTGCTGGCGGCAGTTGCCACGACGGCCAGGGCGGCCAGGGCGCGGGAGGCGACTCCTGCTCGCTTGGTCCGCGCGTGGCCTGCGCGCGCTCGACTCGTTGCCATCAATCGTTCTCCTTGAGGACTCTTGCTTCGCTGTGTCGCACTCGGGGGGACATCCCGAGAGGTTTTTCCACAACCTTGATGACATCCAGACTACGACGCAGTTACTGAAAAATGCAACCCAATTTGTCCAACTCTCCAAGTGGGCTACCTTACAGAAAAATAGTCAAGCGCTATTTCCGCAGGATACGGCGGTTTTACCCATTGGTATCAGTCTGAAAAAGTGTCTCCTGTGACCTATTTTTTGCTTTTTTAACGGATGGCAACAAATCAAAATGTGGAACTTTACTGCACTTGACACATCCACGACAACCAACCGAAGGTCCTATTTTCGTAGCGGTGTCACCCTCGAAGCGTCAAGTACTGCAAGGGAAACCTTTTACCCTGTCATCCGCGCCCCCTCGAACTTCTCCCCACCGCCACATGCCCCGCGCCACACCCCGCGCCACGCTCCCACCCCACCGCCGCGCACACCCCACCGCCGCGCACACCCCACCGCCACACGCCCGCGCCACACTCACTCCCTCTCCCGCAGCTGCGCACCCCTGATGCACATCGCCTCCTCCCCAAAGTCGCACGTAATTCCCCCCGGGCCCCATTCATCAACAGTGCAAAAACCGCAGAATATCAACGATCCGATTTCAAAACATGAAACACTCTCAAGGGAATTACGTGCGAAACTGCTACGCCTGAGGTCGCAGGGCCCAGCCGACCACACCCCGCCCGGAGGCCGCCGCGAGGCCTGCAGGGCCTGGCCGGACAACGAGTCGACGCGCCGAGCGAAGCTCGCAGCGCAGGCGGACCACCTCCAGGCACTACGCATCCGGATAGGTAACGAACATCCGGATAGGTAACGAACATCCGGATACCTTAATAACCTATCCACATGCGCATAACCTATCCGGATGCGCATAACCTATCCACATCCGCGCACCCCACCCGTGCAGCACGCAAACCGAAAGCACACCAGGGCCGGCCAACCGCACACGCGCCACAAGCACCGCCCAGAGACCGCCGCGAGGCCTGCGGGGCAATAGGGGTGTGGCTGCGGCGCTCGTGGGCGGCGGGGCCAGGGCGGGCCTCGAGATCGACCACTCCGAGCGATAGCAAAGCGTGTAGCGATCTCGCGGGCGGCCCACCGCCCACGAGCGCACAAAGCAGCCACACCCAAGAACAGCAGGCCAGCGGCCAGAGATCTGGCGGGGCAACACCCACAACAGGCAGCCCCCACGGCGGCTGCTGCACAATAGTCCCCATGGATCTTCGCCCCGTCACCCTCGGCACATCTGTCACGACGTACGACCCGTCGCGTCCCACGCCCGCAGCTATCGTCTCGGGCGAGGTGGCCGCGCACGATGCGCCGCACCCGCTGTCGGTCTTCGACATGTTCCGCATTGGGATCGGGCCGTCCTCGTCGCACACGGTGGGCCCGATGCGCGCGGGCCTGGCGTTTACGACGGAGCTGACGACGCTGAAGCCGCCGTCGCACATCACGATTGACTTGTTTGGGTCGCTGGGTGCGACGGGCCGAGGGCACTCGACGGACCGCGCGGTCCTCCTCGGCCTGGCGGGCTACGACCCGGAGACGGTGGACATCGAGACGGTGGAGTCCATCCTGCCGACCCTGGCCTCGTCGGGCATGCTGACGCTGCCGAGCGGCACGCAGGTCCCCCTCAACATCGCCGAGGACGTGCGTTTCATACCGCGCACGGTCCTGCCCTATCACGTGAATGCGCTGACGATCAGGGCTTCCGACGAGGACGGCGCCACCATCCTGGAGCGCACCTATTATTCGGTGGGCGGCGGCTTCGTCATGATTCAGACGAATGACGACCCGCAGAACCCGGAGGTGTCCTCACTCGCGACGAGCCAGGCGGGCGTCGGCATCGACGTTCCCGCGCCGCACCCGTTTGCGTCGGGCGCGCAGTTGCTCGCCGCGTGCGACGCGTCCGGCCTGAGCATCGCGGAGCTCGTTCGCGCGAACGAGGAGGCGGTGCGCCCCCGCGAGACCGTCAACGCCTACCTGGATCGCATCGCCGACACGATGTTCGATTGCGTGGACGCGGGCACCTCAGCGGCGGGCATCCTGCCGGGCGGCCTGGACGTGCCGCGCCGCGCCCGCGCGCTCGCCGGCCAGCTCGCGCAGCGCCTGACGGGCGCCTCTTCTTCGTCGGACGAGGCCGGGGCCTCCTCGGGCGCATCTCCCGCGGACGGTGTGCGCTCCCCCGGTGCGCGCGCCTGGGTGTCGACCCTGGCCGACCCGATGCGTGCGATGGACTGGGTGAACCTCTTCGCCCTGGCCGTCAACGAGGAGAACGCGGCGGGCCACCGCGTCGTGACGGCGCCGACGAACGGCGCGGCCGGCGTCATCCCCGCGGTCCTGGGCTACCTGGTGACGCACTGCCCGGAGACGGGCTCGACGCCCGGCGTCGCAGCGGGCCCTGCGACGGAGGACGGCGCAGTCACCCCGCTGGCGCACATCCGCATGACGACGGACGAGTCCTCGGAGACTTCTTCGGATGATCCCGCATCGCCCGAGGCCTGCGCGGCCCGCCGCCGCGCCCTCGTGCACGACTTCCTGCTGGCGGCGACGGCGATCGGTGCCC
>USPB01000166.1 GCA_900556405.1 uncultured Actinomyces sp. | reverse complement strand
TCGACCGAAAGACGAAGCTGGCGGCCGAGCGCGAGATGCTGGGCCTGTACGTCTCGGACCACCCGCTGCGCGGCGTGGAGGCGGCGCTGGCTCGTCACCAGGACTACGAGATCGCCCAGGTCGTCGGCTCCGATGGGGCGATGGCGGATCGCATCGTGAAGATCGCGGGCCTCGTGTCGGGTGTGACGACGAAGGTGACGAAGCAGGGCAACGCGTGGGCGATTGCGACGATCGAGGACCTGTCGGGTTCGGTGGACGTGCTCTTCTTCCCGCGTTCCTACGAGTCGATCCAGACCTACCTCGCGCAGGACATCATCGTCCAGATCGAGGGCAAGGTGAACGTGCGTGAGGAGGGCATGACCATCTATGGCCAGTCGATGACCCTCCTGGATCTGTCGGGTGGGGCGGACCTGCCGCTCGATCTGCGTCTGCCGGCCGCGCGGTGCACGCCCGAGCTCCTCACCGATCTGCGTGGCGTCCTCGAATCCTACCCGGGTGGTTCCCCGGTGCGCCTGCACCTGACGGAACCGGGGCGCACGACGATTGTCGAGCTGGATCCGAAGCTGCGCGTGGAGCAGACGAGTGCCTTCTTCAGCCATATCAAGGCCGTCGTCGGCGCGGGTGGGGTCGTGACCTCCTCCTGAAACGATGCGAGCCGGGCCCCGATGGGACTCGGCTCGCGCCGCTTGCTGTGGCGCTTAGGAGGCGGATCCGACGATCGCGGCGGCCCGGCCCCAGGGGGCATCAACCTCGACGAGGTCACCGACGCTGAGGTGGTGGCCGCGGCGCGTCTCTACCTCGCCGTTGACGGTCACGTCGCCGGCCTGGATGAGTTCGCGGGCCTGGGCGCCGTCCTCGGCGAGGGAAGCGAGCTTGACGAATTGGCCGAGTTTGATCTCCCCGCGAACGGGGATTGTCGGGGTACTCATGGCGGGGTCCTTTCGCTGAGGGGAGAGCGCATCACGCGCGCGCTCGTGGATCAACAGTATCCTTGGACAGAGACACACAGTATAAGGAGGAGCGGTGAGCGCTCACAACGACGATATCGATGCGGAGTTCCAGTCGCTGGTTGCATCGCTGGGTGCATCGCCCACCGCTGGCGATTCCCTGCCGCCCCTCGACCCGGACGATACGCCCGTCGACGAGTCCTTGCACTTGGATGGCGGCCGCCTGTCGGTTGCCCTCGTGCTCGCCCCGATTTCCTATCCGGAGGCGCTGCATTCGCTGCTGGCGTTGTCGGGTGTGCGCGAGCCGATCGTCCGTCTCAAGCCCTGGACTGCCGTCTGGCTGCGTGTTGAGACGACTCCGACCGACGAGGAAGAGCTCGATGCCCTGCTCACCGGCCAGCGTCCGATGCCCGACGCCGTGGACCGAGTCGCCCGCGCGGTGTCGAACCTGTCGAAGTACGGGGCCGTGGCCCTCATGAGTTGGCTCGTGGAGGGTGACGGCGTGGAGCCGGGCGTCTCGGGTCGTATTTCCGCTCAGCGTTACGTCAGTGGCGAGCCCGAGGAAACGATTCCCGCTGGCCTTCTGCTCGGTGCGATGCCCGCGGCGACGGAGGACCTGCTGCTGGGTCGTACGACGCCGGCTGACTACAAGGATTCCGTGGCCGCCGACGGCAGCTGCCAGGGTGGCGGCCCCTTCGGCTGGTTCCGACGCAAGCAGTCATGACGGTTCTTCAGCTGCTGCCCGCGATCGACGTGACGGGCGGGCAGGCCGTGCGTCTGTCCTCGGGGTCAGTCGATGCAGGGTCCTGGGGGAGTCCGATCGATGTTGCCCGCTCGTTTCACGAGGCCGGGGCCCGCTGGGTGCATCTCGTGGACCTCGATCTGGCGTTTGGTCGCGGTGAGAACTCTGAGCTGCTCGCGCGAGTGATCCGTGAGGTGGCTGTGCGCGTCGAACTGTCGGGAGGCATCACGAACCGCGCCGCCATCGATGCCGGGCTGGCGATGGGACCCGAGCGCGTCAATATCGCGACGCAGGCGCTTGGGAATATTGACGCCGTGTGCGAAGTGATTGATACCTACGGCGAGCGCGTCGCCGTCTGCCTGGACGTGCGCGGTGATCGCCTGGCCGCGCGCGGAGGTAGCGGCGAGGGCGGAAACGTCTGGGAGGCGCTGCGCGCCTTGAACGAGGCGGGGGTAGCCCGCCTGGTTGTCACCGACGTGACGCGAGATGGCCAGATGAACGGCTCGAATAGGGACCTGTTGGCCCGGGTTGCGGACCGGACTCCCGCCCGCATCATCGCCTCCGGTGGGGTGAACTCCCTGGCTGATATCGAGGCACTGCGCAGTCTTGGCATCGAGGGCGCGATTGTCGGAAAGGCCCTGTACCAGGGCGCATTCACTCTGGCAGACGCGTTGGACGTCGCCGGATACGAGGAGCAGTCATGACCCCCACGCCGCCTTCCCTCACGCAGGAGCAGAAGAATCGACTGGCGCAGCGCCTGTCGATGATGAGCCATGACCGCGCGGATGTGGGGCAGGGGCTTCCTCGTACCACCCGTGCGCTCGCGCTGGGGCTGGGGAGCGACGCGGGGGCGGCGAGGCTCGAGGCACTCGTTGACGCTCTCGTCTTTGAACGCGTCATCGTGCCTATTGATGTGGAACCCGACCCTCGCGTGACGGGTGTGCATGCCGGAGAAAACGGGCACAACCCGATTGACTTCGTGCGCGCGCAAACCCCAGCGGGGCAAGCCCTTGCGATCTATTCGTCGGCCGAAGCGCTGTCTGCCCACCGCCCCGGTGACCGTCCGATGGCCCTGGATTTCCGCACGATTGGGCTCACCGCCCTCGTCGAGACGGGTGGGCGCATCGTCGTTAACCCGGGCACCGATGCGGTGCTGTTGCCGCGACCCGCCGTCGCGGCGCTCGCGCAGGGGGATGAGTGGCTACCGGCCTGGCGTGATGAGGCCCTGCGTGAGCTTCTGCTTGCCGAGGCCAGCGCCGCGTGCCCCGCCATCGTCGACCTGCGCATCGTCTACGCGGGTGAAGGACTGACGCGCGTCGTCGTCACCGTCGACCGCGCGCGATTCGCGCAGGGGGAGGATGCCTCGTCGATGAAAGACAAGCTGGCGGCCGCCCTGAATGCCGTGGGTGCCCACCCGCGCCTCATCGCCTCGGCGGACCGAGTCGAGATCGCGCCCGTCCTGCGCTGAGCCTGCTCAGTGAGCGCCCACCGGAGCGTGAGGCGCGCAATGATCGCTGATCTGGCGTTCTCGCGCTAGTTCTGGTACAGTGGCTACGACCGTCTGGGCGAGAGCCCGGAACGCAAGCGGAGAAATCCCACCTGGATACCCGCCTCTCGCCAGAGAGGATGCCGCCCTCAGAGGCGTCGCGCAGGGGATCGGGTTCGGCGGTCAACACCTGTGCGTGTTGACCCTATGGAAGCCTCCGTGCGCGTCGCGTAACGGAGGCTTTTCGTTTCGCGCATAAGGATTCTGTGGAAGGAGCCGCTCATCAGCGAGACTCGCATCAATGAGCGTATTCGAGTCCCCGAGGTTCGCCTCGTGGGACCCGGAGGTGAACAGGTCGGCGTCGTCCGAGTTGAGGACGCGCTGCGTCTGGCTGAAGAGGCCGGACTCGACCTGGTTGAGGTTGCGCCGAACGCTAAGCCGCCCGTCGCAAAGCTCATGGATTATGGCAAGTACAAGTACGAAGCCGCCCAGAAGGCCCGCGATGCTCGCCGCAACCAGGCGAACACGCAGCTGAAGGAAATCCGCTTCCGACTGAAGATCGACGATCATGACTTCGGCGTCAAGAAGGGCCACGTGGAGCGCTTCCTGTCCGCCGGCGACAAGGTCAAGGTCATGATCATGTTCCGCGGTCGAGAGCAGTCTCGCCCCGAGGCTGGCGTTCGCCTCCTGCAGCGCCTCGCCGAGGAAATCGGTGACCTTGCCACCGTCGAGTCGATGCCCCGTCAGGACGGGCGCAACATGACGATGGTGCTGGCACCCACCAAGCGCAAGGCTGACGCCCTGACCGAACAGCGCAAGCGCCGCGAGGCCGAGCGCGCTGAGCGCCGGGGCAAGCGCGCGGAGCGCGCCAGCAAAGACCAGGCCCGAGTGGCAGCCGACAAGGCTGACGAACAGGACTGACGGCGATACCCATCGCCTCACAACGAAGGAATAGAAATGCCGAAGAACAAGACTCATTCCGGTGCTAAGAAGCGCTTCCGCACGACCGGCTCGGGCAAGATCATGCGCGAGCAGGCCGGCGCCCGCCACCTGCTGGAGCACAAGTCCAGCCGCAAGACCCGTCGTCTGGCGACCGACCAGGTCCTGGAGACCGCTGACGTCAAGCGCGTCAAGCGTCTGCTGGGCAAGTGAGCTCGAGTTAGAGGAGAACAGTAGAAAATGGCACGTGTTAAGCGTTCTGTCAACGCCAAGAAGAAGCGTCGTACCG
>USPB01000165.1 GCA_900556405.1 uncultured Actinomyces sp. | reverse complement strand
CTCGACGAGTTCCTCAACGAGCGCATCCCCTCGCGCGCGTCCTCCTTCGCCTGATAACGCTCGATTCTCGCCGAGGCCACCGGTACCTCCTCCTCATCAACGAGGCGCCGGTGGCCTCGCGCGTTATGCTGACCCCATGAGCGTTACTAGCAATCCCACGCCCGACGGCGAGCAGATGCCGGACACGAGCGGGCTTCCCGATCTGTCCGGGGTGGGGGCCGAGGCCTCGGCACCCGAGGGGATCCCCGAACGTGACGTCATGGCCCCGTGGGGCGAGGCCGGGCCTCCCGGACCCCAGTGGCGCGCCGACATTCTGGGGGAAGGCTACAAGTCGCGCACGATCGAGCTCCTCGACGACGCGGAGGGGCCCTGCGTGGCGACCCTCGTGCGCGCACGCCCACCCGCGAGCGCCCGCATGACGGTCCTGTACCTGCACGGGCGCAACGATTACTTCTTCCAGACCGAGATGGCGGATCGGCTGAGCGACGCGGGCGCGGCGTTCTACGCGCTGGACATGCGCAAGTACGGCCGTTCCCTGCGCCCCCACCAGACGATCGGCTACACGGACGATCTGTCCGTCTACGACGAGGAGATCGGCGAGGCCATCGAAATCATCCGCTGCGAGCGCGAGGACGAGCCGATCGTCCTCATGGGCCATTCGACGGGCGGCCTCGTCGCGACGCTATGGGCGCACCGCCACCAGGGGGTCCTGGCCGGCCTGATCCTGAATTCGGCGTGGCTGGAGATGCAGTCAATGGCGGCCTGGCGCGGGGCGATGACCCCCGTCATCGGACGCATCGCGTCACGTAACCCCATGTGGGAGGTGCCCTCGGGAGGTGCGGGACACTACGGCCGTTCGCTCGCGGGGCGCGCCTCCTCGGGTCTGCCGATCCCCGAGGGCTTGTCGCCCGACGACCCGTCGGTCGCGGGCTGGCCGATCATCCACGAGTGGAAGCGCCCCGAGTCCTACCCGATCCCGGCCTCGTGGCTGGAGGCGATCATGGCCGGGCACGAGACGATCGAGAAGGACGTGCACCTGGAGTGTCCGGTCCTGTCGATGGTGTCGACGTCCTCCTATTTCGACGAGGAGTGGTGCGAGCGCGTTTTCACCTCCGACACGGTGCTGGATCCGACCGTCATCGCCCAGCGCAGCCTGGGCCTGTCGGACCTGGTGACGATTGCACGTTTCCCCGGCAAGCACGACCTGGTCCTGTCGGATGCGCCCGTGCGCGAGGCCGTGTACGCGACGATGCGCGGGTGGCTGGACGCTTTCGTGCGGTGAGCGCCCCGTAGCGAGGAGGCCCGGGATCGCGTGATCCCGGGCCTCTCGTCGTCTGCTCGCATCGCGCCGCGTGGGCGCTTCGTCGTCGCGCGTCAGTGCTTGGCGGAGCGGTGGCCGCGCGGCGCCTGCGCGTATTCGCGCACGATCTCGCGGTTGACCTCGTCGAGCGCTTCGGCCAGGGTCGGGCCCAGCCGGTCGCCGATGCGCACCTGCCCCCAGACGTCGATGTGGCCCAGGCCGCGCGCGGTCAGGAGCGTGTCGAGCGAGGGGTAAGTCAGGCCAGCGCCGGACACCGCGCCGCTGGCCGCGAGCACGAGGTCACCGGGCAGACCGAGCTCACCGCGGGCAACCAGGGGCGTGTCCTCGCCGAGGATCTGGGCCAGGGTGCGCAGGCCGGACTCGTCGCGGCCGAGGACGGGCAGGCCCTCCGCGCGGGCTTGAACGACCTCGGGAGATTCGTCGGCTCGGTCGACGAACGAGGCCGTGGCCGCCTCCGTCGCTCCGCCGTCGTTGAGTTCACTCGACTCCTCGCGGGCGCGGCGCGTGGCGCGGCGGCTCATGTGGGCGGGGGGCTCCCAGCGGGATGCGTCTGCCTCGGTGCTGGCCTGCTCGTCGGTGTGCTCGGGCACGTCGTCGCCTTCCGCGTCCGGTTCCATTTCTGTTTCCGCGTGTTCGGCGCCGTATGCGGCGGCGCGATCGTCGGCGTGGTCGTCGGCGTGGTCGTCGGCGTGGTCGTCGGCGTGGTCGTCGGCGTGGTCGTCGACCTGTTCGTCGGCCGCCGCATCCTCGCCGGACCCAGCGCTTTCCTGCGCGCGGGGCTCCTCATGGTCGGGAAGCTCGCCCGTTTCCTCGGTCTCGGCGTTATCGCTTGCGGCAGCCTCTGCGGCCTCGGGAGCGTCCTCGGCGTGCGCGTCGGCGTCGCGCTCGTCGGCATCCTGAGCGTCGGCCTCGGCATCCTCAGCGCGGTCCGCTTCGACAGATTCGGGCGCGAACTCATCGCCAGCCTCGGCAACCGCATCGCCGTCGACATGCTCGTCGGTCTCGATGTGATCGTCGGCAGCGTCGGGCTCGCTAGCCTCGTGCTCGTCCTGAGCGCGGGCCTCGTCGACCGGGACCCATTCATCCGCGGAGGCATCCACGCCGTCCTCGGTCACGTCCTCACGCTCACGGTCCTCGCTCTGCTCCGCAGCGTCGACAGACTCGGGCGAATCGGCAGACTCGGCCTCGTCCTGTTCGTCCTCCTCGGAGGCGGGACGCCAGGGCGCCGGGGGCTCCTCGTCGATCGGGTATGTGAACACGTCGCGCAGGTGGGGCGCGACCTTCGGCGTGGGGCGCGTCGTCGGGGTCTCAGAGTCAGACTCGACGGAGGCGTCGGCCTCGTCAACGTCCTCCTGCGCGGGCGCCACGATCTCGGGCGCCGCCGATGCGGAGGCCAGGAGCTGCGGCGCATGGCCGTACAGGCGCGGGCCCACCGCGTTCACGTCGAGGAACAAGCGGCCGTTCGACATCTGGCGCAGGTTCATGAGGTGCACCTCGACGCCCGAGGTCGCCAGGATGGACAGGGCGGGGCGCACCGAGGGGTCGATGTCGCCTGCGACGATGATGAGTCGCGGGCCCGGACCCACGGCCGGGGGCATCGAGTCACGGAACTGCGCCCAACCGGCTCGGAAGCCCTCGGGGCCCGAGGGGTACTCGCTGGCCAGATCCGACCACGAGATCGAGGCGACCTCAGCCAGTCGCGACAGGGAGGTAATAAGGGTCTCGGAATCGAGTTCTTTCAGAATTTCGACGGACACAATCTGCCCCGAGACGTCGAGAGCTGTCAGGCGCGGCGTCTCCTCGTCGCCCTGGCCCGTCATATCACGCCAGGTCACGGGGAACAGCGGGCGCGAGACGATCTGCAGGACCTGCTGGCAGATAGCGTCAACCAGTTCGGGACCCAGATCCTGCGCAACCGGATATCCGAATTGAGCGGGGACGAGGTGTCCATCCTCGAACTCAAACAGGGCCATCGCTCTTTCCTTCACGTGTATGGGGCGCTCGGGGCCATTGTTTCATACGTTCCAAAAGAAACAAGGATGACACAGGGACAATGGGATGGATACCACGTAAGTATCTGCGTGCGAATTACTCGCCGACAAGGCGCCTCAGGTACGACCCGCCGCGCGCCCACAGTCCTTCACATCGGTAGAATAGTGGGCAAGAACAGCTTCTTTTTGGCCCCGGGACGAAACACCGACACTCAGCCCCCGCATCGGCGAGACAGGCCTCGAAACTTTTTCCGGCGACCGCGCGAATTCTGTGCGAATGATGGCATACACATCCCGCCGCTGCGTCACCTGACCCAGGTTCGGTCCACCATGGACGACGTCTCACCGTTTTAACAGGCCCACAACACAGGCGAATACGCGGAGCGCGCCACCCTGCAGAGACAGCGCCCAACGCATTCCACTGACACATGCCGAGCAACTATGAGCCATACCCCGCCAGCGTGGGACCAATGTCATGTACGATGGCACATGTCGCTTCGAATCCGGATGGCACGGCATCTTCCATCCGGTTAGACTACTGCGCGGCAGAGCACTTGAGACAGAACAGGGTGGCATTCAATGGGCAGAGATAAGCTGCGCATCGTTGAATACTCGGCGCCGGAGCCGCAGGTTCCCGCGTCCGAGGAAACGCGCCGCGAACTCTCTCCGTACCGCCTGCGCGCCGACTCATCGCCCCGACTATACCCACAGTCTGAACAGACGGTCAGTCCGCACTTGCCCCCCATTGAGCGCATGCCCGTCCCCGTGACACCCTTCCCCAAGCTATTCCGCGACGACCCGGAACCCGCGTAGTCGCCACGCCCGCGCCAACCGGCCACGGCCTCGCGCGACCATCCGCACAGCGGATACCCGCCTCCCCACGCGCGCCCGCGTGACACACTGTCACCATGAGCGAGAGCTTCCTGACGGACCTGCGCGCATTCATTGACGTCGATTCCTCGACCGGTACGCGTGCGCGATACTCCTCCGACGCCGGCCTCACGCGCATCCCGCCCCTGGCCGTCGCCTTTCCTCGTACGCCCGAGCAGGCGATCGCAGCCTTCGACCTCGCCCGCGCCCACGGCGTCCCCCTCACCGCCCGAGGCGGCGGCA
>USPB01000164.1 GCA_900556405.1 uncultured Actinomyces sp. | reverse complement strand
CCGGCAAGAAGATCGTCACGCTCCTGCCCGACACGGGTGAGCGTTACCTCTCGACCGCACTGTTCGCCGGCCTCGAGGACTGATCTGCCGCAGTTCACGCGCTAAGGTGGCCTCGGATGGAATATCCGGGGCCGCCTGTGCGTTCCCGACCCAGACGGCCATCCAGGAGGACCGAAGTGAAGCTCACCGTACGCGCCCTGTCGAAGACCCTATCAAGCGCCCTGCCCACTAAAGCACTGGGCCTCTTCCGCGAGGACCTCGTGACTGCTCAGCGCCGCGATCCTGCGGCCACCTCCGCCCTGGAGATCGCCCTGACGTACCCGGGCGTACATGCGCTCTGGACCCACCGCGTCTCCCACGCCCTGTGGACACATGGCGCCCGCACCCCCGCACGCGTCTTGTCTTCCATGGCCCGCGCCGTCACCGGCGTGGACATCCACCCCGAGGCCACCATCGGGCGACGGGTCTTCATCGACCACGCGACGGGTGTCGTCATTGGACAGACGGCCGAGGTCGGCAACGACGTCGTCATCTTCCACGGAGTCACTCTGGGCGGCGTCGCCATGACTCCGGGTAAGCGTCACCCCACCGTCGGCGATCACGTGATGATCGGCGCCGGCGCGAAGGTCCTGGGCCCCATCACCGTGGGCACCGGCGTCAAGATCGGCGCGAACGCCGTCGTCGTCAAGGATGTACCCTGCGGGAACGTCGCGATCGGCGTGCCCGCGCGCCTGCTCCCCAAGCCCGAGAAGGACACGCGCGACCGCGACCTGATCGTCGATCCCAACTACTTCTTCGAGGAGCCCGCCCTCTACATCTGAGAGGCATTCGCCCTCGTCACCGCTGGTCTGTGAGAATCCGTTCACGAACCGTGACAAAGTGAGCGCCCTCACCTATAGTTGGTTTATGGAAGCTCGAACTCTACATGCCCCACTGGACGCGTTGTCAGCGGCGAATCGCACCCAGGGTATTGAGATCGCCACGCTCACGACATTCGATATCCCCGCGCTCGCGATGCTCACCCTCGAGGCGTACGACGACGACGTCACGCCTGAGGCGCTCATGGAAACCTCCGAGGAACTACGCCTGACATTCGAGGGCGCATTCGGGGCGACCACGGAAGACTCGTTCATCGGCGCGTGGGACGGGGGGACGCTCGTCGGCGCAATCCTCGTCGTGCGTGAATCCCCCTGGGATGATGCTCCCGACGGGCCTTTCGTGGTCGACCTGATCGTCGCCCCCGATTACCGCAGGCGCGGCATCGCGACAGCCCTCGTCTCCGAGGTCGCCACGCGCTGCTCGCAGTGGGGATTCGACTCTCTCGCCCTGCGCCTCGACAGGCGTCACGGCGGAGCCCGCGAACTCTACTCGGTTCTCGGATTCGAAGAGATCGCCTGACACAGGGCGAGGAGTGCGAGCCTGTCGGCCCGCACTCCCCTGAGGCGTGTTCGCGCGCTCAGCGCTGGCAGGACGGACACCAGAACAGGCGCCGGTTTTGCATGAGCGCCTCGCGGATCGGCGTCCCGCAACGCAGGCACGGCCGGTCCGTACGGTGATACACGTACCAGCGCGAGGCCTCCTCGTCCCCCTCGATCGGCGGATTGGGGGCCTCCTCGGGATCCATCGTGTCCAGGCGACCGGCGGCCAGGCCGCGGTTCATGAGGTCACAGATGAGAACCCAGAGCTCACGCAGGCGCTTGATCGAAATATTTGCGCCCTTACGGTGCGGTGAAATACCCGCAAGGAAGAGAGCATCGGCGCGGTAGATGTTGCCGACACCCGCGATGATCGACTGGTCCATGACGATCTCGCCAATCGCGCGCTTCTTGGAGTGGGCGACCTGGGCGAAACGTTCCATGGCCTCGGCGTCCGAGCGCGCCCCGGCATCCAGAGGATCCGGGCCCAGCTTCGACTCCGCCTTGATGCGTTCCTCGTCCGTGATGAGATCGCAGCGGTTGGGTCCGATCAGGTCGGCGACCGCGTGGTCGTTATACACCCGTAGGCGCACGGCACCGACCGGCTCGGGAGGCTCCCACTCCCCTGCCTTGGCCTCGCCAAAGCCCTCGCCCCAGCGGGTCTCAGAGTGGCCATTCCACTCCCCCTTCGCGACGTTGGGGATACGGTGAGCAACGCCGTGGCCCTCGTCGACGACGGTCTCATCGCCGTTGAAGCGCCACCAGCCGTACAGCCCCAAGTGGATATGCACCCAGCGGTCCGGCCAGGGGGCGTCCTGGCCGAGGATCGGCTCTCCACTGCCGGCCGCGGCGCCCTCGAGAAGGGCCACCCCGGCCTCGTACGTCTCACCCGGGATGGGCGGGACGAACCCAATGAACATGTGCTTGCCGTGCACTCGCACCCGCTGCATGACCCACCCGTCCAGGAGGGCTGCAGAGGACGTAAAGCGCCCCTGCGGAGACGAGGCCGAGACGATACCCCCGACGAAAAGCTCGTCGAGGGTACCGGCTAGGCGACGGACTGCATCGCCTTCAGGCATGCGACCTCACTTCTTGACGACGACGTTGACCAGCTTCGGTGCGCGTGCGATCACCTTGAGAGGCTCCGCGCCGCCGAGGGCCTTGACGATCGGGGCCTCAGCCAGGGCAGCGGCGACGAGGTCCTCCTCGGAGATGGAGGGGGCGACCTCGATGCGGGCCTTCACCTTGCCGTTGACCTGAACGACGGCCGTGACCGTGTCCTCGACCAGCAGAGACGCGTCCTCGACGA
Source organism: uncultured Actinomyces sp. (assembly GCA_900556405.1). Classification (GTDB taxonomy): domain Bacteria; phylum Actinomycetota; class Actinomycetes; order Actinomycetales; family Actinomycetaceae; genus Pauljensenia. The sequence goes on along the minus strand of USPB01000164.1, from coordinate 1,716 downwards.
CCGGGAAGGGCTCGCGAGCCAGCGAGGCCTCGTGACCCAGTCGGCTCCACAGTTCCTCGCACAGGTGCGGGGCGACCGGGGCGAGCATGAGGATCAGGGGCTCGATCGCGTCACGCGGGACGGCATCCAGGCTGGTCAGGTGGTTGTTGAGGACGATGAGCTTGGAGATCGCGGTGTTGATGCGCAGGTTCTCGTACTCTTCGGTGACCTCGGCGATCGTGCGGGCCACGAGGCGACGCGTCTTGTCGTCCGAGGGCGCCTCGGACACGGTGACCTCGCCGGTCTCCTCGTCGACGGCGTTACGCCACAGGCGCTGGAGGAAACGCTGAGAACCAACGACCGCGCGGGTCTCCCACGGGCGCGACAGATCCAGAGGACCCATGCTCATCTCGTACACGCGGAAGACGTCGGCGCCGTAGGCGTCGTACATCTCGTCGGGAGTGACGATGTTCTTCAGGGACTTGCCCATCTTGCCGTACTCGCGGTTAACGGGCTCACCCTTGTAGGTGAAGCCGGTCGTCTCGTCGCCCTCGACCTCCTCGGCGGGCACGTACTGGCCGCGTGCGTCGGTGTAGGCGTAGGCCTGGACGTAACCCTGGTTGAAGAGCCTGTGGAAGGGCTCGGAGTCCGGCACGTGACCCAGGTCGAAGAGAACCTTCTGCCAGAAGCGGGCGTAGAGCAGGTGGAGGACCGCATGCTCGACGCCGCCGACGTACATGTCGGTGCCACCGCTGGCCTTGCCCTCGCGCGGGCCCATCCAGTAGGCCAGGTTCTCCTCACCGGCGAAGCGCTCGGAGTTCGTGGGGTCGGTGTAACGCATCTCGTACCAGCACGAGCCCGCCCACTGGGGCATCGTGTTGGTCTCGCGACGGTAGGCCTTGGGGCCATCGCCCAGGTCGAGGGTGACGTTCACCCAGTCCTCGGCGCGGCCCAGCGGGGCCTCCGGCGAGGAGTCGGCATCGTCCGCGTCGAAGGTGCGCGGACTGTAGTCGCTGACCTCGGGCAGCTCGACGGGGAGCATATCCTCGGGCAGCGCGTGCGCCACGCCGTCCTCGTCCCACACGATCGGGAAAGGCTCGCCCCAGTAGCGCTGGCGGCTGAACAGCCAGTCGCGTAGGCGGTAGGTGACGGTGCCGTGGCCCAGGCCCTTGGCGACCAGCCACTCGATCATGGCAGCCTTTGCCTCGTCCTTGGCCAGGCCGTTCAGGTCGATCTCATCGTTCGCGGAGTCGACGGCCACACCGTCACCCGTGTACGCGCCGGCCTCGAGGTCGGGGCCGTAGGGGTCTCCCGCGGGGCCGATCGTGCGCACGATGTCGAGGTCGTAGGCGCGGGCGAAGGCCCAGTCGCGGTCGTCGTGGGAGGGCACGGCCATGATGGCGCCGGTGCCGTAGCCCCACAGGACGTAGTCGGCGACGAAGATCGGGACCGGGCGGCCGTTCACCGGGTCGATACCGAACAGGCCGGTGAACACGCCGGTCTTAGTGCGTTCCTCGTCGGCGCGCTCGGCCTCGGACTTCGCGGCGGCCTGGGCGCGGTAGGCGGCAACGGCGGCCGCGGGGGTGGCGGCGCCGCCCGTCCATGCGTCCTTCGTGCCCTCGGGCCAGGATGCGGGCAGGGTGAGGGCGGCCTCGTCGCCGGCGTCGCCGCCGACGGTTCCGCCGAGGATCGGGTGCTCGGGGGCGACGACCATGAAGGTCGCGCCGAACAGCGTGT
>USPB01000163.1 GCA_900556405.1 uncultured Actinomyces sp. | reverse complement strand
CCGGCATCATCCGCGAGACCACGTCGGCCGAGGCCTTCACCTCGCGCCTGCTCGCAAACCTCGGCATTCCCGTCGTCGCCATGTCCATGATCGAGGCCGACCCGACCGGTTCTGAATCGTCCCTCATTCGCATCGACGAGGGCGCCGGCGTGCAGGAGGTGTTGTCCGACTGCGCGCTCATCGACCCATCGACCGAGATGGGGACGGGGCATGCCGTTTTCCTGGCGGGGCCGAACACGAACCACGCGCGCCAGAACCCGATCGCGAGAGCATTTTCCACGCACTTCACCCTCTATTCGCTGCCGGACTGGGAGGCATCGACGGCGTATCAGGCCGCCCTGCGCCTCCTCGACGAGGATCCGTCTATCTCCCTCATCGCTCTGGCCGACGACTCGCAGGCCCCCGGCGTCTTCCAAGCGGCCGCAGACCTCGACCGCTCGGTCCCCGGCGACCTATCGATCCTCGGTTTCGGCAACCAGGACCGCCACAGCGCCGAGGCGCTCGGCCTGACGACGGTCGAATGGCCGCTCAAGGACATGACCGAGGCCGCCGTCGCCTCGATCATCAACGTCATCGAGGGCCGCTCCCCCATGGCCGACGTCCACCCCAGTGCTTCTCTCGAGGACGAGGCCCCCGACGGAACTCCCATCGCGACGATCCCGACGCGCCCGGTGTGGCGCTCGTCCGTCGCCAGGCGCGGCTAGCGAGCTCTTCGATACGACGCAGGGAGGGGCGGATGCCAGTCGGCATCCGCCCCTCCCTCATGCTCAGGCCTCGTGCCGAGCGCCTCCCGCACGCTCACAAAATGCGGGAGTAGCGCCCGGGGCGACGACGCTACTCGCCGAGGCCGCAGGCCCGGTAGATGTTGGTCAGCATGGCCAGGCGCTTCTCGAGGGAAGCGTCCTTGGGCACGCACACCTTGGCGCCGAGGTAGTTGGCACCACCCTCGATGGCAGCCTTGGCGCAGCGAGCGATCTCGGCCTCGTTCATGAGCGAGGTCGGCTCGTCCGCCTGCGCGGGCAGGTGACCGTCGATCCAGGAGTATCCGTACTGTGTTTCCTCCGGGCCTGCGCCCGAGAAGATGATGCCGTCCAGGACGCCGCGCTTGCCGGCCTCGAGCACGTGCTCGTAGGCGGTGTCCGCGCTACGCCCCTCCACCGCGGAACGGCCCCAGTTGAGGTGGATGCCGATGCCGGCCTCGGAGACAATGTCGATCTCGGATTCGAGGGACAGGAAGCCCTTTTCGGGGTTCTGCTCGGGCACGTACTTGTCGCAATGCTCGATGACGAGGCGTGCCCCGCACCAGTCCCAGCTGGCCAGCTCGGCGAGCGAGCGCTTGAAGGCGTCCTCCTGGGCCAGGCGCGTCGGCGCCGAGTGCAGCTGCACGCGGGCGACCAGAGCGCGTCCCGCGCGATCGCACAGGGCGGCGAGGTCATCGCGCAGCGCGCGGGTGAAGTCGAGAGCGGCGGCGCGTCCGGCCTCGTTAGGCGAAGCCAGGCCGAAGTTCTCGTTCTTCCACACGTTCTGCATGGTGCCGGGGATCGCGGTGATCGTGTTGAAGTCCCAGTGGGAGGCCAGGTGGCTGGCCAGGACCTCGCCCTGGGTGGCGAGCTGGCCCGGGTAGGGCATCTCGACGCCGCTCACCCACGGCTGGTCCGCGAGCAGGCGGTAGTAGTCAGCCTCCAGCTCCGGCGCCGGATGCGACGCGTACGCGCCGATAACGAACGGAAGTGTCATGGTGATCATCCCTCTTTGATGATGTCGTCGTTTCCATCTTCAGGACGAACATACTCCGGCCCCACGGCCTTCTGCAGCAGACGCGGGATATTCGCACCGATGGACACCATGACGATCGCGGCGAACCCGAAGGACAGGATCGCCAAGGCCATACCCAGACCCAGCTGATCGGCGATCGCAGCACCGAGGACGGGACCGACCGCGCCACCGAGGGCACCGACGTTGTAGCAGAAGCCGAGGCCCGCAGCGCGCTTGTCGACCGGGAAGTAGGAGGACACCCACTTGGGCAGCAGGCCCGAGACGCCCTGGCCGAACATCTGCTGGAAGAAGAGCAGACCCGCCACGAGGGCGACGTACTTGCCGTCCTGCATGAACAGCGGGAAGACAATGACCTGCGAGAGCAGCAGCGAGATCGCGTACCAGCGACGCATACCAAACTTGTCGCCCGCAAAGCCGGCGATGATGTAGCCTGCGGCGTTGCCGAGGCCCGCGAAGGACACGACGTTCGCAACGACCTTCTGGTCCATACCAACACCGTGCAGGTAGGTCGGCAGGAGGCCCTGGATCGGCCACGTGTACATGAAGGACGCGAAGATCGTCAGCATGATCGCGATGCCAATGATCCAGCGATTCGAATCGAACTGGATGATCAGGTAGATGAAGACAACCGCGCAGACGAGGCCGACCAGGCTCACCGCAACAACGCCGCCCACCTGCTGCGTGAAGATGAGAAGCAGGCCGATGAAGGCGATCACGACGACGATGTAGTTGAGGACCTTGCGCTGCCCGCCGAAGAGGACGGCGAGCATGTCGTTCTTCTCGTCGCCACCCTTCTCCTTGGCCTCACTCCAGTCCGCGGCCTCGGGCAGGGTGCGCCGCATGTAGATGGCGACGACGATCGGCACGATGCCGGTGAGGAACAGGGCTCGCCAACCCCAGCCGGGGTGCATCGAATCAACCCAGGTCACGAAGTACTTATCGACCTGAGCAGCGGCGATGACGCCGAAGGCGTAGCCGGAGAGAAGGAAGCCCGACGCCTTGTTGCGCATGTGCTTGGGCCACGACTCGATGACGTACGCGGCGGATGCGGAGTACTCGCCTGCCATCGCGAAGCCAATGATGAGGCGCAGGACGAACAAAATCCAGAAGTTCGGAGCGAGCGCACAGGCAATCGAACCGAAAGCGAACATGAAGATCGACAGGATCATCGCTGGCTTGCGCCCGTAGCGGTCACCGATTGCGCCGAGCACGAGGCCACCGATCCAGCGGCTGATGAAGGCCGCCGAAATCAGGGATGCGCTCTGGACGAGCGTCAGGCTGAACGCTTCCTTAATCGCCGGGAGCGCAAAGGAGATGAGGACGAAGTCGTAGCCATCAAGCAGAACGCCGATCCATGCGGCGAAGAAGGCCTTGCGATCTTCTTTGGTGAGGTATTGATACCAGGGCTTTTTCGGAAGCGCCTGTGCGGGGGACGTACTCATGATGAGTGCCTTCCTGAAATTTCATCGTCGAATAACGAGGGGCTTTGAGTCCAGATGTCTAACTAGCAAGTTGTCAGACAACTTGCGAGTATGTTAGCTCTCTCTCACCCTAGAGTCAAGGTGAGTTTTTGGCTCAATCTGCATATTGCCAAGGAAATGTCGCAGTGATAATCTGTCAGACAACTTCAGCATTGTGACTGATCGCACCCTCCGTTTCGTAATGATGCGAGGCGGAATGAGTAACTAACAGAAAGGTGTCAAACATGAGTATTGACGCAGGTCATCCGGGAATTTCCTGGACCTTACAGTTCCGCGCGCGCATCGACGGAGCACTGATCGCCCTCCACAGCACGGATGACACGGGGTGGAACCTGTTCATCCGCTCCAGCGCCCTCTTCCTCGAAGGCTCAACAAACGCGATGACCTTCGCCCTGGACATGGAAGACACCGCCTCCGTCACGGATGGCACCTGGCATTCGCTCGCGCTCACTGCGACCGCTGCGGGTTCGAAGATCTTCCTCGACGGCTACCAGTGCTTCTCGACCACCGCAGATCTCTCCCCCGCCGGAAGCGGGGCGGACGCGCAGCTCTCCCTCACCCCGGGAGCCGGCATCGACATCCGCTCCTTTGCAGAGCACGACTCCGTCCTCTCTGCGGAAGAGATTCTTGCCCTCTCCCCCGCCCCCACACCTCTCATCGAGTTCGCCGCCGCCCACCTGTCGGATTACGATGTCGCCGAGCTGTCCGAACTCACCGCTGGCACCATCTTCGCCCGCTATCGCGTACGCGGCCCCGGCCAGCACGGAACGATCCTTGCAGCCGGAGGTGGCGGCACCGAGCAGCTCAACCTGTCCGTGACAGCCGATGGCATCGAATACAAGGTGCTGGGACGCAGGGGCGAGTGGCGCACGTTTACGGCCCACGGCCACTGGGATCAGGGACACTGGCACGACGTCGTCGTGCGCGTCGGACACGGCGCGGTACAGATCTACGTCGACGGCTACCTCGAGGCCCACCTGCCCGGGCAGGCCTTCTTCGCCGCCGTCGATTCCCTCGACGAGGTCGTCATCGGTCAGGACACCTCCGGATCCCGCCTCTTCGGCGAGGTCCGCAACGCCGCACTCTTCTCCTCGGTCCTCAACGACTCGCAGATCAAGAAGCTGTCCTCCGTCGCCCCACTCGACACGCAGTGCCTCTTCGATGCCGGGTTTCACGACTCCATCAGCTACCGAATCCCCTCACTGATCACCCTGGAATCCGGAGTCGTTGTCGCAGGCGCCGACCAGC
>USPB01000162.1 GCA_900556405.1 uncultured Actinomyces sp. | reverse complement strand
GTATTGCGCTGCACCTGGAGCTTGGCGTCCCCGCTCCGGCTTGCGTCGGCCTCGCGGCCCTTGCTGCGGGTCTCCTCGCCGTGTTTGTCGCCCGCAGGACACGCTTCTCGCGCGTGACGCTGTCCGTTCCCGCCGTTGTCATCATGATTCCCGGAGTGCCGCTCTACCGGGCTCTTACCTACCTGAACAATCAGCAGATCGACGATGCCCTCGCTTCGCTCTTTACGGTCATGTTCACGATCGTTGCCATCGGTATGGGCCTGGCGCTCTCGCGTATGCTCACCGATAAGAACTGGCTTGTCGAAAAGCAAGAACGTGTTCCGAACCTGTGGGAGTACGAGGAGGAGAACGCATGAAGTTCGACATTGAGGCGAGTGTGAAGCCACCCTCCTTCGAGTTCGAGTACGCGATCGACCGCGACGAGATCCGTGCGGTTGGCCGCAACATTGCGATCATGTGCGTGGCGGCAGTGACCGCTCGAGTGCTCGTCGCGCTCATCCAGCGCTGACACTCATTCATGAACGAGGCCGTGGCCGGGAAACCGGTCGCGGCCTCGTCGCGTTCCCGTGCAGCCGCCGGGCTGCTTTGTGTGCCCGTGGGCGGCCCGTGGCCACGGGCGGGCTGCTTTGTGTGCCCGTGGGCGGCGGCCCGTGGCCACGGGCGGGCTGCTTTGTGTGCCCGTGGGCGGCGGCCCGCCCGCGAGATCGCCACACGCGAGCCTTCGGCTCGGAGTGATCGATCTCGAAGCCCGGCCAGGCCCTGCCACCGCCCACGGGCACCGCAGTCGGGCCTCGCTGGCCCCAAGTTGGCTTTTGGCTACCAGGCCCTGCCACCGCCCACGGGCACCGCAGCCGGGCCTCGGCGGCCACGCGCCGACTTTCACGTGATCGTATTGGTGCTTTCGCGCTTCTCAGAAATTTCGCACGTAATTCCCCTGCGACTGTTTCAAGATATGAACTCAAGGTGTTGAAATTGCAACGTTTTCGGGCGTTGTTGAAAGTTCATGCAATCGAATTACGTGCGACTTTGGGGGAGTAGGTTCTTTTCACGGCCCATGGGCACCCCTGCTGGGCCCTGCAAGCCTCACGGCGTCGTTGGTAGGGACGGCGCTGCCGTGTCGTGACGCGCTCAGGCGACGGCGAGAAGGCATGCGAATGGGGCCGACCCGACAGGGTCGGCCCCATTGTGCCGCGGGATTGAACCCGCAGGAGACGATGCCGTTACATGCCACCCAGGATCTGGGCAACGACGATCTTGCCGACCATCGCGACCGGGTAGACGAGCGCGTAACCGAGAGCCACGCGCGGGTCGGCGTTGGTGCGGCCGTTCGCGAAGGCGAGGACTGCGGGCTGCGTCTGCGCGCCACCGAGCAGACCGGCGAGCTTCGTGCCACCCATCTTGAACACCCACCGCATGGTGCAGTACAGGCCGATCGCCATGATCGAGGTCATGATGAGGCCGAGCGCGAAGATTCGGATCCAGTCACCCGAGGTGAAGGCCTCAAGGATCTGGCCGCCGGCCTTTGCGCCAGCCTGCGCGAGGAAGATCAGCAGGCCGAGTTCGGCCATCACCTGGCATGTCGTGAAGGGCAGAGCCGTCGCGATGGGGCCGATACGGCCGATACGGCCGAAGATGAGGCCGACGATGAGCGTACCGGCCGCGGAACCGATCGAGAAGTACTCGCCGGAGGGGGTCAAGATCGGAAGCTCACCGATGGCAATACCGAGCGCCATGCCGATACCCAGGGCGATCGGGTTGAGGTCCGTGAGGCCTCGGGACGAGTCACCGAAGAACTTCGTAATCTCGGTCATCTTCGACGTGGGGGCGACGACGCGCACGCGATCACCCTCCTGAAGGACGAGGCCCGGCTCGGCGACCATGTCGACGTCGCCGCGGCGAACGCGCGAAATCGTCGCAGAGAATTCCTTGGCGAGGCCCAGGGACGCAACCGTGCGGCCCGCAACCTTCGGGTTCGAGATCGTCACGCGGCGGAAGTCCAGGTAGGAGCGGTCCTGCATGAGGGAGTGAGAGGATGCGTGACCCAGCTCGGTGGCGGCACGAGCGACGAGCTCGCGGGGGCCGACGACGGTCACGAGGTCACCGGGATCCAGGGTGTCCGACATCTGGGGACGGGTAATCGGGCCGGTCTCGCCGCGACGCAGGCGCGAGAAGGAAACCTTCTCGCCGAGCTTCTCGTAGATGTCCCCGACGAAGGGGTGATCGTCGCGCTCGACGCGGATCGTGCGGTTGGACAGGGGAGAGGGAGCATCCTTGTCGTTACGGCCGTAGTGCAGGGCAGCCATCGAGGCGGCCAGCATGCCGATGACGCCGAAGAGGTAAGCGATCGAGTAACCGACGGTTGCACGGGCGGGATCACCCGAGGCCTCGCCGGCGGCCGCCAGTGCGGGCGTGTTCGTGACGGAACCTGCGAAGGTACCGGCGATGAGTGGAACATCCATTCCCATGGCTTTACCGATGTAGAGGCCTGCTGCGGCGGCGATGCCGTAGAAGGCAACCATCGTCAGGATCGGGCCGATGGCGGTCTTCAGGTTGTGGAAGAACGAGGCGCCCGAGTTGATGCCGATCGCGAACGTGAACAGCGTCAGGCCGAGCGTGCCCAGCTGCGGGGTAACGCGCAGCTCGATGTCGTAGGACTGCGCCCACGCAGCCAACACGATGGCGAAGAACAGAACGGCGGCAGCGCCGAGGCCAATGCCTTTGATTTTCACATGGCCAAACGCCATGCCTATACCGATGAGAAGGAAGAGGAACAGAACTGGCTGCTCGCTCAGAATCTCGAACACCTGGTGCACGATGAAATCTCCGTGTTGTGGATTGTGATATGAGGTATGTATCAATTCAAGCAGCAAGAAGTGCTGTGTATCTCAGTCCATCGTCCTAGATAGCGCTCACGGTCTCAAGGTCCGCACAATGAGATGGATAAGGAGCGGAGAGCGCAAGAGAGATACGGTAAAGCCATGCTTGACGTTCGCGGAATTGGAGTCCTTGCCCTGGTCATCGTACCCGGGCGTGCGATGCCTGCCGTGTAACGTGAGGATGGATCGCACGCCGAAATCCCCGCATCCGCGCTGTTTGGCCGGATTTGACGGGGTTTTTTCTTTGAGACGGTCCCAACGATTGAGAGGACGAATGGTGAGCGACACCGCCAACACCACCCGCATGACCGGAGCCGAGGCTATCGTGGCCAGCCTCGAAGCCCTGGGCGTCACCGACGTGTTCGGTATGCCCGGCGGCGCAATCCTGCCGACGTACGACCCGCTGATGGCGTCGACGTCTGTGCGCCACATCCTTGTCCGTCACGAGCAGGGCGCGGGACACGCCGCCGAAGGCTACGCCCTGGCCACCGGAAAGGTTGGATGCGCGATCGTGACGTCCGGCCCTGGAGCCACCAACGTGCTGACAGCCCTGGGTGACGCATCTATGGACTCGGTTCCGATCGTCGTGATCTCAGGACAGGTCGGTGCCACCCTGATCGGCAGTGACGCCTTCCAGGAAGCCGACGTCGTCGGTGCATCGATGCCCATCACCAAGCACTCCTTCCTGGTCACGGATCCCGCGGAGATCCCCGCGCGCCTGGCCGAGGCTTTCCACCTCGCGGCTACCGGTCGCCCAGGCCCCGTTCTCGTGGACATCACCAAGTCCGCGCAGGTTGCCGAGATGGACTTCTCCTGGCCTCCGGTCCTGGATCTGCCCGGCTACCGCGTTGCAGACAAGCCGAACATGAAGCAGGTGCGTGCGGCTGCCCGCGCGATCGCCGATGCCCAGGCTCCCGTCCTCTACGTCGGTGGCGGCATCGTGCGCTCCGGCTCTACCGATGCCCTTGCTGAGTTCGTCGAGGTCACGAACGCCCCCGTCGTCACCACGCTGACCGCCCGCGGCGCCTTCCCTGACTCTGATCGCCACAACCTCGGCATGCCCGGCATGCACGGTACCGTGGCCGCCGTCGGTGCGCTCCAGCGCGCGGACCTCATCGTGGCGCTCGGCGCCCGCTTCGATGACCGCGTGACCGGCCGCCTCGACTCCTTCGCACCCCGCGCGACCGTCGTGCATATCGACATCGACGCAGCGGAGATCTCGAAGAACCGCCACGCCGACATTCCGATCGTCGCCGACCTGGCGACCGCCCTGCCGATCCTCACCCAGGAAATCGCCCAGGCCTCGTCGGAAAACAAGGCCGACATTTCCGGATGGTGGCGCTACCTCGACCGTCTGCGCACCAAGTACCCGATCGGATGGGCCGAGCCCGACGACGGCATGATGGCACCCCAGGAAGTCCTGAAGAAGCTTTCCGAGCGCGTCGGCCCCGACGCGATCTACGTGACGGGCGTGGGCCAGCACCAAATGTGGGCCTCCCAGTTCATTACGCTGGACAACCCGCGTAGCTTCATCTCCTCGTGCGGATCCGGCACCATGGGTTACTGCATCCCCGCAGCCATGGGCGCCCAAGTCGGCGCTCCCGACAAGGTCGTGTGGGCGATCGACGGCGACGGCTCCTTCCAGATGACCAACC
>USPB01000161.1 GCA_900556405.1 uncultured Actinomyces sp. | reverse complement strand
CCCGCGACCCTCACCTTGGCAAGGTGATGCTCTACCAACTGAGCCACATCCGCATGAATCCTCACGGTTCGTCCGAACCGCTCGGTGCTGGAAAACCATAGCACCAGGATCGCAGTGGCAGGCAAATGGCATCGCGGTGATTCACCTCACCGGGCAGCCGTTTGCTCCGGAGGCACCCGGCTGGCTATGGTTGGCGCCGCACCGGGCGATTGGCTCAGGGGTTAGAGCGCCTCGTTCACACCGAGGAGGTCACTGGTTCGATTCCAGTATCGCCCACCGGATAGCAGTTCCCTCACGCTTGCCCTCTTCCGGGAGGGCAAGCGTTTTTTCGTTCCCGCTACGCGCGGTGGCGCCGGACCTCATGACTGAGTGTCCGGCGCCACCGCGTAGCGACCGGCCGCAACTAGCAGGGCCGCGACCACCTGCTCATTCAGATCCGGGTGCCGTCGGCGATCCGTCCGGGCGAGCCCTCCGCCTCCACGTGCGCCTCACCGGTGGCGACGACGTCGGCACCGAAGGTCCAGTCGCCCTCCACGGTCAGCGACTGCGCGTCCTTGATGGAGGGGACGCCGTCGGGGAACCGGGCCTCGAAGTCCTGGATCTTCTTGTAGAAGCGCGGGTCGAGACTCACGGTGCAGGCCTGGTCCGGGACCATCTGCAGCAGTCCGTCGTCGTCGACCTCATAGACGTCCGAGCGCACCAGCAGCAGGTCGTTGGTGGTCTTGACCGGCAGGAAGCGGGAGCGCGGCACCTCGATGGCGGTGGCCCCCTCGAAGGCCTCAACGGCGGCACCCATGGCCGTCTCGAGCTGGATGACAGGCGTCGAGGAGGAGTCGGCGGGGTCCACCGTCTTGCTGTTCCTGATGAGCGGAAGCCCGAGGATCCCGCCCCGATCGGCGAGGGTGTCACGCAGCACCTCGAGGTCGAACCAGAGGTTGTTCGTGTGGAAGAAGGGGTGGCGGAACTGGTCGGTGAAGTAGTGCATCTGATCCTCGGGGGTCTGCGCCGTGTCGCGCAGGATGATGCGCCCATCGCTCTTGCGCACCGCCAGGTGGCCGCCCTTGACGTCGGCCGGCGTGCGCCGGCACATCTCCGGGGCGTAGGGGGCTCCGGAGGCGGCGAACCAGCCGGCGATCCTGGCCGAGGGCGCCGCACCGAGGTTGTCGGAGTTGGCGGTCATGGCGTATCGGTAACCCTTGTCCAGCAGGGCGTCCAGCAGCCCGGAGGCGAGCAGGGCGGTGTAGATGTCGCCGTGGCCCGGCGGGCACCACTCGAGCCCGGGGTCGGACGGCCAGTCGACCGGCTCCAGCGTCTCGACGAGAAGCTTCGGCTCGCGGTGCTGGCAGAAGTCGGACGGGATGCCGTCGGGGTTCAGCGGCGGATGGCCGGCCAGCAGCGCGAGGCTGTCGTCCCTGGTGCGGAACGAGTTCATGAGGATGAGCGGGGCCTGCACCCCGGTCGCCGCGCGCACGGCCTGCAGCTGACGGACGATGATGTCGAGGAAGCACAGCCCCTCGCGCACCGGCAGCAGCGACTTGGCCCGGTCCATGCCCATGGAGGTGCCCAGTCCCCCGTTGAGCTTGATGAGCGCCGTGCGGTCGAGCGCCTCGCGGGCCGCGTCCTCGTCGATCGCGGCCCCGTCGATGGAGTCGATCCGCGTGAGCGGCTCGATCGTCTCCTCGGGGATGAGGCCCGTGGCCCCGCCCTCGAGCTGGGTGTAGTAGTGGGTGAAGACGTCGATGGCCTGCTGCGCGACCCCGGCATCGCGCATTTTGGTCCGGGCGGCGGTGAGTCCGTTCTCGCTCATGACCGCAGGGTAGTCCGCGGTCCCGCCCGGGCGCCCGGTTATCCACAGAAGTCGGCCCGCCCATATGAATTCGCCGCTCACTGACCTAGCGTGGGCGCCGTCCCCCGCAGGCACGTCAGGAGAGACCGCCCATGCCCCGCCCCGACAACCCCTACGCCCCGCGCCAGCCGGGCGAGGACCTGACCGAGGTGCTGCGGCGCCTCGACCTCATGGAGCGCAAGCTCGACTGGATCGCCCGCCGCATCGCCGTCCTCGCCCACGTGGAGGGCGCCGCGCCCGCCCACGAGCCCCCCGTGCAGCGGGTCGGACCCGCCGAGCCCGGGCTCTGGCCCCAGCCCTCCCCGGCCGACGCGGCCGACGCGGCCGAGGGCCTGCCGTCCGTGTCCATCGACGACCGTGCGGGCGCGGCGCTGGCCATCGAGCATCTCCTGGCGCTGGGGCACCAGCGCATCTGTTTCCTCAACGGTCCGGCCAACATGCGTCAGTCCGTGCAGCGCCTCGCGGGCGTGCGGGACGCGGTCGAGCACTGGCAGCGCCTGACGGGGTCGGACAGCGTCCGCCTGACCGTGCGTAACGCGCAGGCATACACCGCCCAGGCGGGGTATGCGGCCACCGAAGACGCCCTCGCCGAGGCCCGGTCCACCTCCGACGGGTCGGATCCGACCGCGATCTTCTGCGCGAATGACCTGCTGGCTGTCGGCGTCATGTCCGCGCTGCGCGTCGCGGGAATCTCCATTCCCGACGACGTGTCCGTCATCGGCTTCGACGACATCCCCCTGGCCGCGCAGATGCCCGTGCCGCTGACGACGATCCGCCAGCCCATGGACGAACTCGGCGCGGCAGCCGCCGAACTGCTGTTGTCCGGCTCCGATGCGCCCACGCAGCACCAGACCTTCAGCCCCGTCCTCACGATCCGCGAATCCACGGCGAAGCCGAGGGAGTAGGGGGTGCGGGGGCGTCGGGGCCCCAGTGTGGGTGTGGCGTGCCCGGCAATCCTTGGGAGCACCAGGCGAGGGCCTGGCACTCCCGCATGGTTCCCCACAAATGTCGCACGCAATTCCCCTCCCCGTTATTCAAACTTTGAAATCTAACCGTTGCAATTCCAACGTTTTCAGGGCATATCGAAAACTGACCAAGGGAAATTACGTGCAACTTTTTTGGGAGGAGCAGCTTCTCCCTGCCGACGAGGCCGGGGTTTCGTCTTGTGGGCGCACGTGCCACTGTGGGACCCTCATCAACCTCAACACAGCAGACCAATCTGTCAAGCCACTTATTTCTTCAAAAGCCTGTAGAGTGAAAGACTGTCAAGCCACAAAGGGGTGAGAGCTACGGCCGAATAGCCACCATCAGGGATCTCGCTCCCCGCCCACCACGAGAGAGTCCTCAACATATGGAAGCGACACCAAAACAGAAGTTCAGCGCACTCTACACATCGGAACCCCAACTCACGCGAGCGTTGGCCGCAGAATTCCGCCATGATCCGCAAGCGACTGAACGCTACTTCTCGTCCCTACTGGGCGTGGAGCTTGGCGAACTCACCGACGTGGGGTGCGAGAAAGATCAGCGCGTAGACATTCTTCTGGAGTTCGAACACAAAACAATTGCCATCGAAGCCAAGATTGACCACGAAATCAGTGAGGATCAGCTAGAGCGGGAGTCAGAGGTTGCTGATTACGTGATGCTACTCGTCCTCGACGTCGACGATGCAGCGGATTACCAAGACATGGTCGCCCGAGTTCTGACCTGGGATAAAACACTCTCCGAGTTCCCCGAGCCTCGCATTCTACTGTCAGATATCGAGTCTCTCCGCACATTAAAAGTCCAGGTGGAGCGGGTGCTGCGCAAGACGCTGAGAAATATGACGATCCCAGACGGGTGGTACCTCAAAGTCAATCGCGGGGATTCAGGAATGCCCGGAATCACTATCGAATCCCCAGAGCTTCCTAACGGCGATTGGCTGTTCGGACAGATTCAGGTCATCGGACGGGAGATGCCATTGTCCTTCAACGATATCCACCTCGAGTACTACGCTGGAACCCACGTTGAGGAAACTGACGAGTGCTATCCACCCTTGGATTCAAACGACCGACCATCGTGGGTAACGAACGCCCAGGTTCTCTATGAGACGGTGTTGGAGGGGAATCCCAGCACGTTCGATCTCAAAACCAATAAGCCTGGCACCTCGCGACTACCTTTCGGGCCTCTCCGCAAAGATCTCACGACGAAATACCTGGCATATGCACCCTGGCTTGCCCAGGGATACATCGATACGGCCATCGGCGTCCGAGCACACCCCAAACCAATCTCCGAGATCGACGACCTTGCAGATGCTGCTATGCGTCTGTTCACCACCTGGTTCGACGCTCTCGAAAAACAATCAGACGAGTAAGGACGTGGCCGCGCCGCCGGCCTCGGCATTGCCTGAGTTCTCACCCAGGTCACGAGTGACAGCCCATTCACTCAGGTGGGGGGCTCCCAAACGGGAGCCCCCCACCTCTCTACAGCAGCATCACAACCTCAGTACGCCAACCCCTTCGGCTGCTCCGCCAGGACGGCGCTGCCCGGGTTGACGACCTCGAAACCGTTGGCCTTGTAGGCCTCGTAGTCGAAGGTTTCGCACTCGTCGTACCCGATGCGGTGGTACTCGTAGAAGCCCTCCCAGTCCTCGTACCCGGACCCAAGCGACGACTCGAGGAACGCGTCCGCCATGGCCATCGCGGTGCGCGGGGCGACGT
>USPB01000160.1 GCA_900556405.1 uncultured Actinomyces sp. | reverse complement strand
CACGCCCGGTGGCGCCGCGCGCCAGGCGGATCGCCGTCATCGTCGCCTCGGTGCCAGTCGACACGAAGCGGACACGCTGCGCGAAGGGCACGCGCTCGCGCACGGCGCTGGCCAGCAGCGTCTCAGTTTCGGTCGGCGCACCAAAGGACAGGCCGCGCGAGGCGGCCTCCTGGACGGCTGCCACCACCTCGGGGTGCGCGTGGCCCAGCAGCGCCGGGCCCCACGAGCCAACCAGGTCCACGTAGGAGCGTCCCTCGACGTCGGTGACGCGTGCGCCGCTGGCGCTCGCGATGAAGCGCGGGGTGCCGCCGACGCCACCGAAGGCGCGCACGGGCGAGTCCACGCCGCCAGGGATCACGGATTTTGCTTGGGAGAATGCGGTTTCGTTAGTAGTCACGGCTACCTTCATCGAAGAAAAACGGATTGTTGGTATGGTACGCACGCTCGGCACGCTCAGCGCACTCAGCGCGCTCAGCGTGCCCGGCGGGCGACCTCGAGAGCCCAGTAGGTGAGGACGGAGTCAGCACCCGCGCGGAAGATGCCGGTGAGGGACTCGTCGATGACGCGGGTGCGGTCGATCCACCCGTTGGCGGCGGCGGCCTCGACCATCGCGTATTCGCCGGACACCTGGTAGGCGGCGACGGGGATGTCGGAGGCGGCGGCCACATCGGCCAGCACGTCGAGGTAGGGGCCGGCGGGCTTGACCATGAGCATGTCCGCGCCCTCGGCCGCGTCGAGCAGCGCCTCGAAGAGGCCTTCGCGCCGGTTCGCGGGGTCCTGCTGGTAGGTGCGTCGGTCGCCCTTGAGGGTGGATCCGACGGCCTCGCGGAAGGGTCCGAAGTAGGCGGACGCGTACTTCGCGGAGTAGGCGAGGATCGCGACGTGGGCGTATCCCGCCTGGTCGAGGGCGGCACGGATCGCGGCGACCTGGCCGTCCATCATGCCCGAGGGCGACACCATGTGTGCGCCCGCGCGCGCCTGGGAAATCGCCATCGCCTGGTAGAGCGGCAGGGTCGCGTCGTTGTCGACGCCACCGTCGGCATCGAGGAGGCCACAGTGCCCGTGGTCGGTGAACTCGTCCAGGCAGGTGTCCGCGCACACGACGAGGGCGTCGCCGACCTCGGCGCGCACGGCGGCGAGGCCACGGTTGAGGATCCCGTCCTCCGCCCACGCCTGGGAGCCGATCGCGTCGCGGTGGGAGGGCACGCCGAACAGGTCGATGGCGCCCACGCCCGCTTCGGCGGCCTCGGCT
The DNA here is from genome assembly GCA_900556405.1 of uncultured Actinomyces sp. Lineage (GTDB taxonomy): Bacteria > Actinomycetota > Actinomycetes > Actinomycetales > Actinomycetaceae > Pauljensenia. The sequence continues at coordinate 3,301 of USPB01000160.1, read as the reverse complement.
GCGGCCCGGCGCAGCGAGTCGATCGTGTGCTGGTACTGGCCCGGCATTGCGGCGATCTCGCGGGGTTCGTCGATGTCGTCGCGCACGAAGACGGGCCAGATGAGCTTGGCGGGGTCAACGTGGGTTTCGCGCACGAGGGCGCGCATCGCGGGGGTCGAGCGCAGGCGGCGCGGGCGGATCGTCGGGATCGGGGAGGAGTCCACCCCGGCCTCGGCGAGGTAGGAGGTGACGGATTCGGGGACGGTAGTCATGAGTCTCTTTCTTCAGGTGCGTCGGCGTGGGCGGGGCGGTCGAGGGCGTCGATGAGGGCGCGGACGATGGCCTCAGGTGTGGGGGACGAGGCCTGGGCCGCGACCGCGATCCCCTGACGCCTGGCGGTGGCGGCGGTGGGTGCGCCGATGGTCACGACCCGGGTTTCGGGGGGCGGCAGGCCGAGGAGCGAGGGGAGGGCGCGCGCCTGGGAGGAGGCGGTGAGCACAGCGCCGTCGTAGTGACCAGCGCGAAAATTCCCAGCGATATCGGCGTCAATATCGTCGGCGTCAGCGGGGAGAGTGGCGTAAGCGTCGACGGCCTCGACGCTCCAACCCAGCGCGCACAGCCCATCCGGCAGCGTATCGGGGGCGGCCGCCGACCGGGGGATGAGGATCGAGGGCGCATCAGCGGACGGGGCGGCGAAGCACTCGAGCAGCGCGGCGGCGGACCCTGTGCCGATCAGGTCGACGCTCACGCCCGCGTGGTCGCTGATCCACCGGGCCGTGGCCTCTCCGACGGCGGCGATGCGCGTGCCGCGCGAGCGTGCCTGTGGCAGGGCGGAAACGACGGCGCGCGCGGCCCTCCAGGAGGAGAACACGACCCACGCGTACGCGCCGTCAGCCAGCCGGTTGCGGGCCGCGTCGAGGCACGCAGACTCCAGCGGCGTCGAGACGGTGAGGGCGAGAGCATCCACCTGCGCCCCGGCAAGGCACAGGGCGCGCGCGATGGCGTCATCGGGCTTGGCGCGGGTCAGGAGGATCCGCCGCCCACTCAGGGGGCCGCTCGCGCAAGGTTCGCTCACTGAGGGCTCGTTCACGAGGATTGCCTCGGCGCTTTCGTCGCACCCAGGTCGGTGACCTCGGCGGCGCCACCATCGAGCAGCTCGCGCGCCACGTCCTCGCCGAGTCGGGCTGCCTCGCCCAGGCCAACCGCATCCGTGAGCGCTAACGCACCGCTCGCCTCGACCCGCTCACGCCCGTCGACGCTCATCACGCGCGCGTCGAGCAGGAGGGCCGAGGAGGCCTCGTCCACGCGGGCGAACGCGCCCACGGGCGCCGCGCACCCCGCGCCCAGCGTGGACAAAACGGCACGCTCGGCGCTGGCCGCGAGCGCGGTCGGCCGGTCATTGAGTGCATCGAGGAGGGTGCGCAGGAGCGGGTCCGACTCGTCGCGCGTTTCGATGGCAAGGGCTCCCTGCGAGGGGGCGGGCATCATGACGGTGGGGTCGAGCACGTCGGTGGCGTGGGCGTCGAGGCCGATGCGTCGCAGCCCGGAGAGGGCGAGGACGACCGCGTCGAGGCGATCGCCCGTGCCGAGTGCGGAGGGCGCGGTGCCCGCATCGGCACCCAGGTCGATGCCGCGCACGCGCGAGAGCCGCGTGGGCACGTTGCCGCGCAGGTCGCAGACGCGCAGATCGGGGCGCGCGGCGAGCACCTGGGCGGCGCGCCTGGGCGAGCCCGTGCCGACGAGCGCGCCTGCGGGCAGGGACGCCAGGGTCGCCCCATCGGCAGCGCACAGTGCGTCGCGGGGGTCTTCGCGCTGCGGGACGGCCGCGATGCGCAGGCCCGGCGTCGAGGCGGTGGGCAGGTCCTTGAAGGAGTGGACGGCCAGGTCGCACTCTCCTCCGAGGAGGGCGAGCCGCAGCTGCGCGGCGAACACGCCGACGCCGCCGAGCGCCGCCAGGGGCGCCGCGGACACGTCGCCGTGTGTGCGCACGACCTCCAGCTGAACGCGCACGTCCTCGCCGAGGTGAGCCCCGGCCTCTTCGATCGCCCGCGCGACGGTGGTGGATTGGGCGAGCGCCAGGCGCGATCCCCTGGTTCCCAGAACGAACGTCCGCGTGGTCATAGCAGTCCTTTCGCGCCCGCACGGGCGTGGGAGACGACGGAGGCGATGCCGGTTCCGGCGACCCAAGCGCCCGTGAGAGCCACGCCGCCCAAGGGCCGCACCTGTTCCTCGAGAGCGGCGACGCGGCCGCGATACTCGGGCGGCAGGGGCGGGAGCGTGCCGTTCCAGCGGGCGAGCAGGTGGTCGGTGACGGCCTCGGCAGCAATGGTGACGCCGGTGAGCGTGCGAATATCGCGCAGCGCTCCCTCGACGGTGACGGCGGGTTCGGCCTCGCCAAGGCGCCCGTAGGACAGGCGCAGCAGGTGCGTGTGGGGCGGGAGCTGGTCGGCAAGCCACGGCCACTTGACGTTGAGGTGGGACAGGGCCTTGGCCGCGACGGGCCGCTCGTCGGCGGGGGCGGGCGCGACCAGGAGGCCCTGGGAGACGGGCGCGTCGTCCAGCTCGGGGGCGCGCACGGCCAGGGTGAGGCGCGCGATGGGCGCGCCCTCGGGAACGCTCACATCGGGCACGAGGCCGGGGATGCGTGCCTGCGTCAACAGGCGCAGGGCGGCACTGGCGCTGCAGGCGAGGACGAGGCGCTCCGTCGTGACGCTCACGCCCGGGCCGCTCGGCACGGGTTCAGCGCCCGGGGTCGGACCGGGCCTCGTCGGCCCGCACTCGAGGGTCCATCCCGAGGCCTCGCGCGTCATCGCAAACGCGCCCGTGCGGGTCAGGACAGTTCCCCCAGCCTCTTCGATGGCGGCCCGCAGCGCGTCGACGAGGACGAACATGCCGCCCTCGACGCAGGCCTCGGGGGTGCGGCGCGACCCCGCGGCGGCCAGGCGCGCCGCGACTGCACCGGCCAGGGACCCGTGACGGGCGGTCTCCGCGCGCAGCCCGGGGGCGACCGTGTCGGTCGCTAGCATGGTCGGGTCGGCGGTGTAGATGCCCGCGATGATCGGCCGCACCGAACGCTCCAGCACAGCCTCCCCCATGCGCGCGGCCACGAAACCGGCCAGGGTGTCCCCGGCCTCGTCCATGCCGACGCCGCCGCCCATCGAGCGATCCTCGAGGGCGCGGCGCACCCCGGCCTCGCCGAGCACGCGCGCGCAGTCGGGCGCATCCGGGCGAGCCGGGATTCCCAGGAACGAGTCGCGCAGGAAGGGGCGCAGCTCCCAGCCGCCGCGCAGGGCGGGGGCGTAGAGGCGGGCGCCCGAGCCGG
>USPB01000159.1 GCA_900556405.1 uncultured Actinomyces sp. | reverse complement strand
GGCGTCTCCCAGTCTAGTTCAGGCCCTCGCGCCGCGTCGCCTTCGTCTCGGGGTCTTCCGCGTCACCTTCGACCCGGCCCGCTTCGCTGTCCGCGGCCTCGTCAGTGGTAGTTTCGCCGGCCTCCTCGGGCGTCTCGCCCGCGGTTTGCTCGCCCGCTTCGTCCGCGTCGGTCGCTGCTTCAGGTTCCTCGACCCCGGCCTCGCCGGTGTCTGCGTCCGCGTCGCCCACCTCAGCGGGATCGGAGGCCTCAGCCCAGGCCTCGTCCATCGTCGAGGCAGCGGCCCCCACGCGGGACGCGCGCTCGGCGGCGCGACGACGCAGGGCCTCGCCCTCGTCGCGCACGCGGCCGGCTCCCTCACCGAGGAGGGCGAGAGTCGTCGGGTGGGTCGCCAGGGCGATGATCAGCGTGGGCAGCGCGATCTCGAGTACGAGGGCGAGCGTCGCCCACCCCACGCGCGGCCCCATCACCGACAGGCGCACCGAGCCCAGGCTCATCGTCGCGCTCCACATCCACAGGGCCGTCACCGACGCGATAATCACCGAGGCCAACACGCCCTGCGCGGTCTGGTGCAGCAGGTGCTCACGACGGAACGAACGCGCCGCGACGACGCCGAGGCCAACACCCAGGGCGATCGGCGCGATGATCACCCACATGCCGGGGGCCGTCTCCGGGAGGGCACCCAGCAGCGGGATCGGCGGAATCGGACCGGGGCCCACGACCGTCGGCGAATGCAGCGAATCCGTCGCGGTCAGGAAACCCGCGCCCGACCACCAGGAGGCCACCCACGCCATGACCGTCGGCGCAAACAACGCCTGCCCGCCGACGATAAACGACGTGTCCGCAGCCGACGAAGCTCCCAGAATCTCCTGAATACCCGCCGTGCGGCTCCACCCCGCGACGAGCGCAATGACCGAGGCCACGAACGACGCTGCCACGAGCACCACCACCGACAGGCCGCCCAGCTTCAGGCCACCCGAAATCCAGTGCTGCATCGAGGGCGCCTCATGGTCACGCGAATAGCCCGAGGCGACGAACCAGACCGAGCCGATCAACGGGATCAACACGCCGCCGATCGTGCCCGTCCACCAATGCGAATGAATACCCGAGGCCCCCGCCAGGAGCCACGAGGTCAGCAGGAAACCGGGCACGGCAAACAGCGCAGCGCTGCGCGGATAACCCGCCGTCGTGCGCAGCAGAATCCGCACCAGCACGATCAGCAGAGCGCCCATCAGCGTCGGGATCGCACGATAGTGCACGTCACCCACGACCGACGTGCCGCCGATGACGGCGGCCCACAGGTCGCCACCCAGGCCAAGCGCGTCGCGCGGCGTCGTGTCATTCATCCACGAGTTCGAGCGCAGCGTCAGGTAGGCGATCATCGTGAACACCGTAATCAGACCCCAGCCCGCAAAGGCCGCCTCTACTCCCGCGAGCACACCGCGCGCCCAGCCCTGCGGGACGGCCACACGGATCGTCGCTCGATCCGCCACGTACGTGGTCGTGGTTCGCCGGGGGCTGGGTACTTCTCTGATGCGCTCACTCACAGGCCCATAGTGTCAGAATCGGCCCGGGGCCGCGACGCTGCGCGCCGACCCCGGGCCGATTCGTGCTGTGACGTTAGCGCGAGAGGATCTCTCGAGCGATCTGTGCCGTCTGCGAAGGAGTGCGACCCACGCGCACGCCCACGGCCTCGAGCGCCTCTGCCTTCGCGGCAGCCGTACCCGACGAACCGGACACGATCGCACCCGCGTGGCCCATCGTCTTACCCTCAGGCGCAGTGAATCCCGCGATGTAGGCGACAACAGGCTTCGTCATGTTCTCCTGGATCCACGCGGCCGCGCGCTCCTCGGCGTCGCCGCCGATCTCGCCGATCATGATGACGAGATCCGTATCGGGGTCCGCCTCAAAAGCCGCCAGCGCATCGATGTGAGTCGTGCCCACGACCGGGTCGCCGCCGATGCCGAGGCACGTCGTGAAGCCGAAGTCGCGCAGCTCGTACATGAGCTGGTAGGTCAGCGTGCCCGACTTGGAGACGAGGCCGAGACGGCCCGGACCCGTAATATCCGCCGGGGTGATGCCCAGGTTCGCCTGTCCGGGCGAGATGATGCCAGGGCAGTTCGGGCCGATCAGGCGCACGCCCGCCTCGAGCGCACGCTCAACGACGATGGTCGAGTCCTGGACGGGGATGCCCTCGGTAATGAGGACGATCGTCTCAATGCCCGCCTCGATAGCCTCGAGGGCAGCGCCCTTCGCGAAGGCCGGGGGCACGAAGATAACGGAGGCGTTCGCGCCGGTGGCCTCGCGGGCCTCGGCGACCGTGCCGAAGACGGGGATCTCGACCTGGCCGTCGGTCACCTTGTCGGCCCCCGGACCGTAGCCCTGCACGTCGAACGTGACGGTCGTGCCAGCCTTGCGCGGGTTCGTGCCGCCCACGATGGTCGTGCCCGAGCTGAGCATGCGCTGAGTGTGCTTGCGGCCCTCGGCGCCGGTCATGCCCTGGACGATGACCCGGGTGTCAGAGTTGACGAAGATAGTCATGGTGATTCTCCTGGAATTCTCGGGTCGTTACTTCGACGAGGCCTGGGCTGCGAGCTCGGCCGCACGCCGGGCTGCACCGTCCATCGTCTCTTCCATGTGGACGAGCGGGTGCGCAGCCTCGGCGAGAATCGCGCGGCCCTCCTCGACCTTGTTACCGTCGAGGCGCACGACGAGCGGCTTGGAGGCCGCGTCGCCCAGCGTCTCGAGCGCGCCGATGATGCCTCGGGCGACCTGGTCGCACGCGGTGATGCCGCCGAAAACGTTGACGAACACGGAGCGAACCTGCTCGTCGCCGAGGATGATATCCAGACCCTTGGCCATAACCTCGGCCGAGGCGCCGCCACCGATATCCAGGAAGTTCGCGGGCTTCATGCCGCCGAACTCCTCGCCCGCCATCGCAACCACGTCCAGCGTCGACATGACGAGGCCCGCGCCGTTACCGATGATGCCGACCTGGCCCTCCAAGCGCACGTAGTTGAGACCAGCCGCCTTCGCTGCGGCCTCGCGCGGATCCTGCGCGGCCACGTCCACCAGCTCGGCGTGGCCGGGGTGGCGGAATCGGGCGTTGTCGTCGAGGGTCACCTTGCCGTCCACGGCCCACACGGAGCCGTCGGGGCTGGAAACCAGCGGGTTGACCTCGACCAGGGTCGCGTCCTCGTCGCGGTAGACGGTCCACAGGGTTTCGAGGACGGGGGCGATGGCCTCGGTGGTTTCCTCGTCGAAGCCCGCCTCCTTCGCGATGTGGCGGGCGACCTCAGCGTCAATGCCAACGACCGGATCCAGCGGGACGCGGGCGAGGGCCTCGGGGCGTTCCTTGGCGAGAGTCTCAATATCCATGCCGCCCTCGCGCGAGCACATCGCCAGGTGGCGGCGGTTCGAGCGGTCCAGCAGGATCGAGAAGTAGTATTCGGCGGCGATGTCCGCGCCGACCGCGATCATGACCTTCTTGACGATATGGCCCTTGATATCGAGGCCGAGAATCGCCTCAGCCTTCTCGTAGGCCTCATCGGCGGTGTGGGCGAGCTTGACGCCGCCAGCCTTGCCGCGGCCGCCGGTCTTCACCTGAGCCTTGACAACCAGCAGCGACGCACCCTCCGCGAGCAGTTCGCGCGCACCCTCGCGCGCCTCTTCGGGGGTCGACGCCAGGCGGTAGTCGAGCACGGGCACGCCGTGCTCCTTGAACATCTGCCGGGCCTGGTACTCGTAGAGATCCACCTTATTCCCTCCGTTGAACGTGGTGTGGTCAGCGCAATAATTCTAACGTGCGACCGGCAGAAACGCGCCATTTCCTCCCATTATCAAGGCTTGTCACGGCCTTGACCGGAAGGCACTTTCCCTTTGTCAACGCTTTGCGTTGCGGGGTCGGTTGCTGGGGCCAGTGGGGGCGGCCGCACCCAGCCACTACTAGGTGGGCGTAGCTGCGTATCGAAGGGTTAACACTGCCAGTCAAAGGGCCGACTACCAGGGCCGCGGCGCAACACAACTAGCCCCGCGGGATCCCACGACTGCCGGTCCGCGAAAAAACTCGCCCAGCAGCGGGCCTCCAGCTGCATTTCAGCGAAAAACTTCGCCCAGCACAGCCCCTTCATCGGCTCTTCCGCGAAAAACTTCGCCCAGCACGCCAGAAAACACCAATTTTGGGCCATTTTGAGCACGCAGGGCGAACTTTTTCGCGCTCGCGCGCACATCAGGCCGAGCAGGGCGAACTTTTTCGCGCACAGGACTTAGAAACACGGCGACCTTGAAACCAACAACACCACTGCACACCCACAACAAGGAACCGTTGAAACCGGCATCACCTCTGCGCCCGAAAACTGCGCCCAAAACGCCCATATTGCGCCCGCAAAGGCGATGGCGGTTTCACTCTCACACAGATAACAGCGAGCAAAGGCGACAACGGTTTCAGACAACCGGGTTACCTGGCTCGCGAGTTCCGGCTGCGTCACCAGCAGGTATCAATGTGCCCACTGCCCCAAAAACTCGCATGCAATTCGATTGGATGAAGATTCAATAACGTCTGAAAACGTTGCG
>USPB01000158.1 GCA_900556405.1 uncultured Actinomyces sp. | reverse complement strand
TCGACGGCGACCTCTTCTCCGACGCCCTCGACGCCCTCAAGGCCGAGCGCGGCGTGAAGGGCGACACCGAGCTGACCGCCGAGGACCTCAAGGGCCTCGTCGAAACCTTCAAGGGCATCGTCAAGGAACAGACCGGCAACGACTTCCCGCAGGACCCCCGCACCCAGATGGACATGGGCATCGAGGCCGTGTTCCGCTCCTGGAACACTGAGCGCGCCCGCATCTACCGCCGCCGCGAGCGCATCCCCCACGACCTGGGCACCGCCGTCAACATCTGCACCATGGTGTTCGGCAACATGGGTGACAACTCCGGCACCGGCGTGTGCTTCACCCGCGACCCCTCCTCCGGCCACTCCGGCGTCTACGGCGACTACCTGGAGAACGCGCAGGGCGAAGACGTCGTCGCCGGCATCCGCAACACGCTGTCCCTGTCCGACCTCGAGCGCATTAACAAGCCCGTCTACGACGAACTGCGCGCCATCATGCGCAAGCTCGAGACCCACTACCGCGACATGTGTGACATCGAGTTCACGATCGAGCGCGGCAAGCTGTGGATGCTCCAGACCCGCGTCGGCAAGCGCACCGCCGCCGCCGCGTTCCGCATCGCCACCCAGCTCCTCGGCGAAAAGCTCATCACCCGCGACGAGGCCCTCGGCCGCGTCACCGGCGACCAGCTCACCCAGCTGATGTTCCCGCAGTTCGACGCGAAGGCCGACAAGGACCTTATCGCTCGCGGCATGGCCGCCTCCCCGGGTGCCGCCGTCGGCAAGATCGCCTTCAACAACGCCCAGGCCATCGAAGCCGCCAGCGAAGGCGTCAAGACCGTCCTCGTGCGCCGCGAGACCAACCCCGACGACCTGCCCGGCATGGTCGCCGCCGAGGGTGTCCTCACCGCGCGCGGCGGTAAGACCTCGCACGCCGCCGTCGTCGCCCGCGGCATGGGCAAGACCTGCGTGTGTGGCGCCGAGTCCCTCGTCATCGACGAAGCCGCCGGCACCGTCACCATCGGTGACCTCGTCCTGACCGCCGACGACACCATCGCCATCGACGGCCAGACCGGTGAAATCTTCCGCGGCGAGGTCCCCGTGACCGACTCGCCCGTTACCACCTACCTCGCTGAGGGCCTCGAGGCCGGCCTCGCCGCCGCCGGCGACGACGAGGGCACCCGCGAGCTCGTCGAGGCCGTCGACAAGCTCCTGTCTCACGCCGACAAGGTCCGTCGTCTGCGCGTGCGCGCCAACGCCGACACCCCCCTCGACTCCAAGCGCGCCATCGAGTTCGGTGCCGAGGGCATCGGCCTGTGCCGCACCGAGCACATGTTCCTGGGTGAGCGCCGCCCGCTCGTCGAGCGCGCGATCCTCTCCGCCCCCGAGTCCGACGAGCGCCAGGCCGCCTTCAACGAGCTCGAGAAGCTGCAGAAGCAGGACTTCCTCGAGATGCTCGAGGTCATGGACGGCAAGTCGATGACCGTGCGCCTCATCGACCCGCCGCTCCACGAGTTCATGCCCGCCCTCATCGAGCTGGAGACCAAGGTCGCCGTCGGCAAGGCCACCGGCACCCTCGACCCCGCCGACGAGGCCATGCTCGTCGAGGTTCGCCGCATGCACGAGCAGAACCCGATGCTCGGCCTGCGCGGCGTGCGCCTGGGCATCTACCTGCCCGGCCTGTTCGCCCTGCAGATGCGCGCCCTGTGCGAGGCGGCTGCCGAACTTGTGGGCCGCGGCCTCGACCCGCGCCCCGAGATCATGGTTCCGCTCGTCGGCTCCGTGCGTGAGCTCCAGCTCGTGCGCGAAGAGGCCGAAGGTATCATCGCCTCCGTTGCCTCCTCCCGCGGCGTCGACCTGTCCGGCGTCTCCATCGGCGCCATGATCGAGCTGCCGCGCGCCGCCATGACGGCCGAGGACCTCGCCGAGGAAGCCGACTTCTTCTCCTTCGGCACCAACGACCTGACGCAGACCGTGTGGGGCTTCTCGCGCGACGACGTTGAAGGCGTGTTCTTCCCGCAGTACATCGAGGCCGGCATCTTCGGCGTCTCCCCCTTCGAGTCCATCGACGTCCATGGCGTGGGCACCCTGGTCTCCGAAGGCGTGCGCCGCGCCCGCTCCACCAAGCCGAACATCAAGCTCGGCGTGTGTGGCGAGCACGGTGGCGACCCGCAGTCGATCCACTTCTTCCACAACGTGGGCCTGGACTACGTGTCCTGCTCCCCGTTCCGCGTCCCCGTCGCCCGCCTCGAGGCTGGCCGCGCCGCAGTCGAGGATCACGTGGATATGACCGCCTGATGCGTGAGGCGGGCGGTGCCGTCGCGGGTGCCGCTCGCAGAGCGTAGCGACGAGGCCGTGGCCGGGTAACCGGTCGCGGCCTCGTTCCGTTGTGGGTGGGGTTGTGATTCCGCTGGTGTTCCGGGTGCCGGAGGGCTCGGCCGTCCGCGAGGCTGGACGGCCTCGCTTCGTTCGGCGCCGCGCCTCGAAGCCCGCCCGTGCCCTCCGGTCTCTCCGGCACCCTTCATGCCGGTGGCGGTGGGGGTTTTGCAGCATTAGGAGCTGGCTGGGGGCATGTCGCCGGCGTGTCGAGGTTCTAATGACGCCATTTCCCCCGTTTGGTGGCGGTGAGGCCGCGGCTTGAGGCAGTATGGTGCCCAAAGTGCAGACCACCTCGGCGAAATAGGCTGAAAATGGGCCGTTGTGGGTGAGGTGGTCTGCGTTTTGGGCGTAACGGTGTCTTGCGTGGTGTGTTGTTTGCACGCGAACCCCTGAACATGCGTGTTGACCCTTTGATGCGCACGTTAACCCCTAGACATGCATGTGGGCGTGGCTGCCGACGTGCAGGTCATCGGGTTCACGTGCGAGCTAAAGGGCCCAGATGCAGGTCATCGGGTTCACGTGCGCATCAAAGGGCCCAGGCCGCCGCCCATCGGGTTAACGTGCGCAGGCGTAGGGCCGGAGCAGTGGTGTCACGGGTTGTGGCTTTCCGACGGTGGCTGCGCTCAGGGTGCGGACGGTTGTGCGGTGCCCTCGCGGGTGCCGCTCGCCGAGCGTAGCGACGAGGCCGTGGCCGGGTAACCGGTCACGGCCTCGCGTGTTGTAGGTGTCGCTTGTGTGTTGTGCTGGCTGCTCAGGGGGTGACGCCCGTGCTCTGCAGCAGGAAGATCAGGCCCACCATGATCGAGTTGTTGAGAGCGTGGAACGCCCACGAGTAGGCGACGTTCTTCCCTGATTTCACATAGACGAGGGTGAGGGTAATGGAGATCGGCAGGTAGGCCAGCAGGTCCTGCCACTGGTAGCAATGCATGTAGGCGAAGAGGATGGCGGAGATCGACGCGACGAGCCACGTGGGCGCAAACGCGCTGAGCTTGCCGATGAGGATGTGCCGATAGAAGATCTCCTCAATCATTGGGACGCCGATGGCCACAAAGAAGGAGAACACGATGCTGAGAGCGCCTTCGGACAGGGCGTTCATGACGGCCTGTTGGTTCTGGGCTATCGGCGGATTGGTTCCGTAGATGGAGATGCGCAGCGTGGCTTGCACAATCGTGAGGAGGAACCACATGCCGAATAGCAGTGCGATCTTGAGTACCGGTCGTGTGCGGAAGTATGAGAAGGCGGGGAAGATCTCGCGCCCGAAGAATGCCAGCACCATGACCAGGAAAATCGAGTCGAGCACGATGTTGACGGCAGTGACGTTCCATGACTCGGGGATGATCGATGTCGGTACGGTGCCGAGTAGGAAGAAGGTCGCGTAGGGGATGCCGAAGATCGCGATCCGCACCCAGTCGGCGCGACTTGGGCGCGCGGGCCGCATGGGGAACGAGGCCTTGGCCGCGTTATCTGTCGCGGTGACAGTGGGCAGGGGGCTCGGTGTCGGGGTCGCCCCGGTGGATACGGGAGTCGTAGGTGCGCAGTGCGTGCTTGGGTCGGTAGACATGGAGCTGTGGCCACTTCCTGTTGGGCTGTTGTGCTGCCCGTATATTCTGACAGATTTTGAAATAGAGTGGCGCGCGGATAGTTGAGACGATGTGCCTGGCGCGACGGCCTCCTGGTTGGACGACGCGCGTGCAACGCGCGCGGGGATGCGTGGATGTTGAGGTGGTCGTGAACCCCTGCGCCTGGGAGGGCCGCGCCTTGGTCGCCCAATGCGCGTGACGGTGGCTGCGGGTGGCAGATCGCCACAGGGGAAGATTGGCGCGCAAGCGACGTGGCTCGTTTTCCCTGACGGGGGAAGGTTTTCGTGGCACCGCGTCAGCAAATGATCGCCCTGGGCCCTTAGTCCCTCAAGGGGGGTGTGTCACCGCGCTAGACACCGTCACAGCATGGTCACAATTTAGGATGACCTAAACGGACTACTTTTCACCTCGGCGAGATGTGGCTAGGCTCAACGTTTAGGAATTCCATCATCCCGGCTATACCTCATCACTGGACCTACAGGAGGCAAGCGGTGGCAGTGCTTCGCGTTCACCTGAGCAACATCGGTCAGCGACTCAGTCGCGTCCTCATCGTCGCAGTCATGGCAGCTCTGGCCGTGGCGATGTTCGCCTCGCCCTCGCGAGCCGCGGATCAGACGTGGAGCGATGTGTCGACCACGATCAATGG
>USPB01000157.1 GCA_900556405.1 uncultured Actinomyces sp. | reverse complement strand
CTTGACCTTCTCCTTACCATGGAGACGCTCTGCCTACTGAGCTATCGGGGCAACGCCGGAAAGCCTATCGCAACTCCGAGCGCCGAAGCAATCCCGGAGCCTGAGAATGACATCACAGGCGTTACTCACTGGAACCAGCGAGTGGTGGCAGGTGAGGGATTCGAACCCCCGAAGCACGAAGCGTCTGATTTACAGTCAGATCCATTTGGCCGCTTTGGTAACCTGCCATGCGCCGCTCTCGCGGTGCCGTGAAAGAATAGCATTAAAATGGCTCCGAGCGCCAATCGGAACGACGATTGGCGGAATTCCAACGAAAGGTGCACCCATGGCAGACTCCTCCTTCGACGTTGTCTCCAAGCTCGACCGCCAGGAGGTCGACAACGCCGTCAACCAGACCGCCAAGGAGATCGCCAACCGCTACGACTTCCGCGGCGTCGACGCCGCCATCACCCTCAGCGGCGACACGATCGCGATGGAAGCAAACTCCGCTTCCCGCGTCATGGCAATCCTCGACGTTTTGCAGTCCAAGCTGATCCGCCGCGGCCTGTCCCTGAAGGTTCTCGACTACAAGGACCGCGAGCCCAAGGCCTCGGGCAAGCTCTTCAAGCTCGTCTGCCCCCTGAAGGAAGGCATCCCGCAGGACACCGCGAAGAGGATCTCCAAGCTCATCCGCGAGGAAGGCCCCAAGGGCGTCAAGGCGCAGATCCAGGGTGACGAACTTCGCGTTTCCTCCAAGTCCCGCGACGATCTGCAGGCCGTCATCGCCTTCCTCAAGGGTCCCAAGGGCGAGGAGCTGGACGTCGCACTCCAGTTCGTGAACTACCGCTGATCGCTGAGAGAGCAGGGGCGGGCGGCCGGTCGAAACCGGCCGCCCGCCCTCGTCTCTATGCCTCAGTAGCCCGCAATCTTCTCCAGGCGCGCAATTCGCTCATCCATCGGCGGGTGCGTGGAAAACATGCGCATGAGAGACTCCCCACGGAACGGATTCGCAATCATCATCGCGGCCACGGGACGCGTCCGCGGAGTGTCCTCCATCGGGCGCCGATCCGTCGCCATCTCCAGCTTGCGCAAGGCTGAGGCGAGAGCCAGCGGATCCTGCGTCAGCATCGCGCCGTCCTCGTCCGCGTCGAATTCACGCGTGCGCGACAGCGACAACTGGATCAGCATCGACGCAATCGGGGCCAGGAAGCTCATCGCCAGGAGGCCGACGACACCCACTCCCCCGCTCTCTCGACGATTCCCGCCACCAAAGAACAGCAGTGTCTGCGCGATGGTCGTAATCACGCCGCCCATGGCCGCCGCGACAGAAGTCGTCAGAATGTCACGGTTGTACACGTGCATGAGCTCATGCCCGAGCACCCCGCGCAGCTCGCGCTCATTGAGAATCGCCAGGATGCCCTCCGTACAGCACACCGCCGCATTGTTCGGATTACGGCCCGTCGCAAACGCGTTCGGCGTCAGCGTGGGGGCGACCCAGATCGTCGGCATCGGCTGCTGGGCACGCGCCGCCAGCTCCCGGACAATCGCGTAGAGCTCGGGCTGCTCCGACTCGCTCACCTGGTACGCGCCCATCGACCGCAACGCAATCGTCGCAGAATTCCAATACGAGAACGCCGTCTGGGCCAGCCCAATGGCGGCGAACACAACAATCCACACCATCCGACCCGTGCCCGAGGCAATGAGCGCGCCGATAGCGAGCAGCAGAGCCCACATACTCCCCAGCAGGAGGGTCGTCTTCAGACCGTTGTGATAGTTGCGGTGCACCATATGCGCGATCCTATGGTGGTTACCTGAGAAGCCCCTGGGAACCAGCCGAACCCTCGTTGAGAAACAGCCCCACCCGACCAGCAGGTACCGGACGCAGCGCGGCTCGCCACAGCCCCGCTCCCATGCAACGAGGCCGCGACCGGGAAACCCGGCCACGGCCTCGTTCAGCTCAGGGCGCGTCAGTGACGGCGCCCCGGACCCGTGTAGTCGTCGAAACGCTCGGGGGCGGTGGGCACACCCATCTCGCCCATCTCACCGATGTGGTCCACCGTCTTGGGGTCCACCTGCGCGCCGCGCGAAATATCCGTCATGGCGCGACGCGAGACAACCTTGACGCGCTCGCGCGTGCCACGGCCGCCCGGAAGCTCGCCGTACGCCTCGCCCAGCGCCTGCTCGTACGCATCCAGGAGCTCCCAGCCCTCCCAGGTCGTGAACTCGACGCCACGGGACTCCAGAAGCGCCACCATGGCATCGTGGCCCACCTCGGCGGTGTTCGCGTGCAGACGGCCCGCGCCCGCGTCCTCCACGAGGTGGGAGATCGTCTGCTGTGCGTCCGACTTCGTCGAACCGATCAGGCCGACGGGGCCGCGCTTGATCCACCCGGTCGCGTACACGCCCGGGATGACCGGGGCGGACTCGTCCTTCGTGGTCTCGCCCTCGATGACGCGCCCCTCCACGTTCGGCACGACGCCGGCGCGCTTGTCGAAGGGCAGGCCCGGGATCGGCGAGGAGTAGTAGCCCACCGCGCGGTACACCGCCTGCACGGGCCACGTCGTGATGACGCCCGTGCCCGACACGCTGCCGTCGCCGTTGAGCGCCGTGCGCTCGGTACGCAGGGCCTTCACGTGGCCGTTCTCGTCCGCGACGATCTCAACCGGGGCCTGGAACAGGTGGATGTGGATGCGACGCGAGGCCGTGTGCTCCTCCGGGTCAGCCATCGCGTAGCTCGTCAGGGTCTTGACGACCTGACGCTGCTGGTTCGACGCGCGCAGCGCCTCCTCCGACCCCTCGTCGAAGTCAAAGTCCTCTTCCGAGACGATGACGTCAACATCGGGCACCTTGCCCAGCTCGCGCAGCTCCAGCGGCGTGAACTTCACCTGCGCGGGACCGCGGCGACCAAACACGTGCACGTCGGTGATCGGATTCTCAGCCAGGGCCTCGGCCACGTTGGCCGGCACCTCGGTCTTGAGCATGTCCTCCGCGTGCTTGGCCAGCACACGCGAGACGTCCAGCGCCACGTTGCCGACGCCGAGGACCGCGACCTCGCGGGCCTTCAGCGGCCACGTACGCGGGTAATCCGGGTTGCCGTCGTACCAGGACACAAAGTCGGCCGCACCGTAGGACTCGGGCAGATCCACGCCCGGGATGTCCAGCGGGTGATCACGGTCCGCGCCCGTCGCGATGATGATCGCGTCGTAGTGGTCGCGCAGGTCGTCGATCGTCACGTCGCGGCCCACCTCAACGTTGCCGAGCAGACGGATGTCGCCACGCTGAAGGATCTTGTACAGCGCGACGATGATCTGCTTGATACGCGGGTGATCCGGCGCGACGCCGTAACGCACGAGACCGTAAGGCGCGGGAAGACGCTCAAACAGGTCGATATTCACCTCGAGCCCCGACTTGGACAGGATGTCCGACGCGTAAATACCAGCGGGACCAGCGCCAATCACGGCGACGTTGAGCGGTGCCAACCGAATTCTCCTTCTATGACCGCGCGCGAGTGCGCGCACCTGGGGTCTCAGTCTAGCGCCCCGATGCCAAGGGCAACCTTAGCTGAGACCCCTCACACACCTCAAGGCGCGTCCGCGCATACAACGAGGCCGGGGCCAGCCGCGCTCGCACGCGCAGCCGACCCCGGCCTCGTCAATAAGTCAGACCAAGCGATCCACCATCAGGTTCGCAAACGCCTCCAGCGCGGTCCTCGCCTCGCCCTTGGGCAGCGGTGCCAGCGCGGCGACCGCCTCATCGGCCCACGTGCGCGCCAGCTGACGCGTCTCCTCGAGCACGTCATGACTGCGCAGCTGCTCAACCACCGACGCCAGGGCCTCGTCCGACGACAGATCCCCCGTCAGCTCGCGCAGGATGCGCGCGCCGGCCTCGTCGATCGTTCCGGCCGCCTCACGGCGACGCAGCAGGAGAACGGGCAGCGTATCAACGCCCTCGCGCAGATCCGTGCCGGGCGTCTTACCCGACTGCTCGCCCGAAGACGCCAGATCCAGCACGTCGTCGGCGATCTGGAAGGCGACACCCACCTTCTCACCGAAATCGCTCACGACGTCGGCCACCAGTTGGCCGGCGCCCGACAGGAGCGCGCCGAAGGACGCGGCGGTCGACACGAGCGAACCCGTCTTATCCGCCAAGACCTGAATGTAAAAATCGACGCGATCCGCGCCATCCGTCGGACCGAAGGTCTCGTTCAGCTGACCCTCGCACAGGCGCTCGAACGTGCGCGCGTGGTGAGCAACCATCTCCGGGCCCAGCGACGCCACCAACAGCGACGCCCGGGCGAACAGGATGTCGCCGGCCAGGATCGCGCGGTTATTCCCCCACAGGTGCTGCGCCGAGGGCACACCGCGACGAGTGGGAGCCGAATCCATGACGTCATCGTGATACAGCGACGCCAGATGCGTCAGTTCGACGGCCGTCGCAGCCGTGATGACCTGGTCGTCCAACGCGCGCTCGGGATCGCCCAGCTGCGCGCACACGAGGGTCAGCAGCGGACGCATCCGCTTGCCACCCGCGACCGCGAGGTGACGCGTCAGCTCATCCGTCAGATCACGGGAGGAGGACACGGCGTCGAGGAGACGACGCTCGACGACCTCGAGCCCCGGGGTAATACGGGACT
>USPB01000156.1 GCA_900556405.1 uncultured Actinomyces sp. | reverse complement strand
AGGGCGTGCACGTCGTGACGGTCAACGACTACCTGGCGAAGTACCAGTCGGACCTGATGAGCCGCGTGTACAACTTCCTGGGCATGACGTGCGGTTGTATCCTCGTGGGCCAGACGCCGGCCGAGCGCCGCGAGATGTACGCTTGCGACATCACCTACGGCACGAACAACGAGTTCGGCTTCGACTACCTGCGTGACAACATGGCGCAGGTGCCCGAGGACATGGTTCAGCGTGGCCACGCTTTTGTCATCGTCGACGAGGTTGACTCGATTCTTATTGACGAGGCCCGTACCCCCCTCATCATTTCGGGCCCCGCGGACGGCGATCTGAACCGCTGGTACGTGGAGTTCGCCCGCATCGCGCGCCTGCTCAAGCGCGACGAGGACTACGAGGTCGACGAAAAGAAGAAGACCGTCGGCATCCTCGAGCCGGGCATCGACAAGGTTGAGGATCAGCTGGGCGTGGAGAACCTCTACGAGGCCGCGAATACCCCGCTGATCGGTTTCCTCAACAACGCGATCCGCGCCAAGGAGCTGTTCTTCAAGGACCGCGACTACATCGTGGATGGCGGCGAGGTCCTCATCGTCGACGAGCACACGGGCCGTGTCTTGCCGGGCCGCCGTTACAACGACGGCATGCACCAGGCGATCGAGGCCAAGGAAGGCGTGGAGATCAAGGCGGAGAACCAGACGCTCGCCACGATCACGCTGCAGAACTACTTCCGCCTCTACCCCGAGGGGTCGCGTTCGGGCATGACGGGTACGGCCGAGACCGAGGCCGCCGAGTTCGCGTCGACCTACAAGATCGACGTCATCCCGATCCCCACGAACAAGCCGATGATCCGCAAGGACCAGCCCGACCTCGTCTATCCGACGGAGAAGGGCAAGCTGAACGCGATCATCGAGGACGTCGTCGAGCGTCACGAGGCCGGACAGCCCGTCCTCATCGGTACCGCTTCGGTCGAAAAGTCCGAGCTGCTGTCCCAGATGCTCAAGAAGAAGCACATCCCGCACCAGGTGCTTAACGCCAAGCAGCACGCCCGCGAAGCCGCCATCGTCGCGATGGCCGGTCGCAAGGGCGCGGTCACGGTCGCCACGAACATGGCCGGCCGTGGTACCGACATCATGCTGGGCGGTAACTCGGAGTTCCTCGCTCAGGCGAACCTGGCCGCCGAGGGGCTCGATCCGAAGGAGAACCCGGAGGAGTATCGCGAGGCGTGGCCCAAGGCCCTCGAGGCCGCGGAAGCCGCCGTCGAGGCTGAGCGCGAGGAAGTGCGCGAGCTGGGCGGCCTGTACGTGCTCGGTTCGGAGCGCCACGAGTCGCGTCGTATCGACAACCAGCTGCGCGGACGAAGCGGTCGTCAGGGCGACCCGGGCGAGTCCCGCTTCTATCTGTCGATGGAAGACGACCTGATGCGCCTGTTCAACTCGGGCATGGCTCAGCGCATCATGGCCTCGGGCGCCTACCCGGAGGACATGCCGCTGGAAAACCGCATGGTGTCGCGCTCGATCGCGTCGGCCCAGCACCAGGTGGAGGCCCGCAACTTTGAGATCCGTAAGAACGTCCTGAAGTACGACGACGTCATGACGGGTCAGCGCGAGACCATCTATGGTGAGCGCCGCAAGGTGCTTGAGGGCGAGGACATGGGCCCGCAGATGCGTGCGTTCATGGAGTCCCTGGTCACCGGCCTGGTTGATGAGGCCATCGCCGACAAGGCCGTGGACGAGTGGGATCTGCCCTCCCTGTGGGAGAACCTGCGCGGCTACTACCCGCCGTCGGTCACGATCGACGAGGTCCTGGAGGAGCACGGCGGCGCCGCGTCCCTCGTGCGCGATGACCTGGTGACCGAGCTGGTCGGCGACATCCACGCCGTCTACGCGGACACCGAGGATCGTCTGAACGCGAACCCGCTGGCGCAGGCGCAGCTGGGCGAGGAGCCCATGCGCACCCTGGAGCGCCGCGTCGTCATCTCCGTGGTGGATCGCCTGTGGCGTGAGCACCTCTACGAGATGGATTACCTGAAGGAAGGCATTGGCCTGCGTGCCATGGGCCAGCGTGACCCGCTCGTCGAGTACAAGGACGAGGGTGCTCAGATGTTCCAGGCAATGGTCGAGCGCATCCGTGAGGAGTCCGTCCAGCAGGTGTTCTCCTACGCCAAGCAGTTCGAGCGTGCCCTGGCCTCCGCCGAGGAGCAGGCCGGTGGTTCGATTGCCTCCGCGTCCGTCGCGTCCGAGTCCGCCCCCGCCTCGCCCCAGGCCTCCGAGCCGAGCATCGAAGATGTGGCGGCCGCCGAGTCCGCGTCCTCCGAGGCTGCGCGCGAGGCCGTGGCTCGCGCCCGCTCGGTGATGGGCAATGTGGGCCGGGAGAAGGCGCCGAGCCGCGTGAACTACAGTTCCGCCGAAGGCATCGAGTCGGGCGCCTCCTCGTCCGGCGGTAACCGCGCCGAGCGTCGCGCGGCCGCCAAGAAGCGTCGCCGTCGCTGATTGATCGCGCAGACGGGTGAGGGGTTCTCTCGAGGGCCTCTCACCCGTTTGCTGTGCCCGGAGGCGGCCTCGTTGGTGGGTTAGGCGAGCTCCAGCGCCGTCATCATCCAGCGTCCGTGGTATTCCTCCAGGCGCAGGGCGAGAGCGTACGTGCGGGCGGCGGTAGCAATAATGACGGCCGCCTCGGTGGTCGCCGCGTTGATCGGACAGGTGCGCACGTGGACGGGACGTGTGCCGCGTGCGCAGGGGGACAGGTGCACGGCTGTCAGAGCGCCGTAGAGCTCGGGCAGGAGCCAGCGTCGAAGCTGCGGTGCCTGGCGTGCTCCCGTGACGACTTCGACGACCGCGCGTGCGAGCGTTGCAGCCCACTGGTCGGGATCGGGAAGGGCGTGCGGATCGGGGTGAAGTGGGCTCTGGGGTGCGCCAGCGACAGAGAGTGCGTGGGGGAGCGCCTCGGCGCGACTCCAGCGGAAGGGGGCTGGCTGGATTGGGCGGGTGCGTGTCGGCCTCGTGCTGCCCCGGCGTCTGGGTGCTTCGGCCGTACGAGGCCGGGGTGCGATTTGCGTGCTCATGGCAGGTCCTGGGGGAGGGTGAGTATCTGTCCGGGGTGAATGAGGTTCGGATCTGGAAGAATGTCCGCGTTCGCCTCGTGGATCGCGCGCCACGCCGCGTCGATGGAAGCATCGTCCGCGTCTGGGTGTAGGGATGCCGCGATCGACCAGAGGGAATCGCCGGGTGCGACCGTGATCGAGTCAGGCATGTGGGGCGTGGGCGGGGAAGGCTCGTCCTGTGCGGGTGCGGGTGTCGTCAAGCCAGCCGGGGCTGTCTGCGTTGGTTCCTGCGTGGCGCGCGGGCTATCCGCCCAGGTCAGTGAGACCCCGGGGATGGTGAGGTCCTGCGGAGTCGCGAGCGTCGCAGCCACCGGGGCGCCAGTCACCAGCGCAGAGCCGATGAGCGCTCCGGCACCGGCACGGGCGAGCAACGTTCGCGAGAGCCTGGTGCCGCAGCGTGCGACCACCGCGCGCGCGATGCGGCGCACAATGGGCGGGGTAGTGCGCAGGAGGACAAGGTGCGCACAAGCGGAGCTGAGTAGGCTCCACGACAGCAGGAGGCATGCGGCTATCCCGAGTGCCCAGAGGATGAGTGTGTCGGGGTGCTCCGGGTCAACGGGTGGAGCGAGTCTGGTGAGGTACAGGGCATCGAGGACGGCCAGCGGCGCGCCAACCAACCAGAGGAAAGTGTCAGACAGGTGTTCCTGCCCATGGGGAGTGCGTGAATCATCAGTCATGGTGAACTCTTCATCGAGTGAGACGGATTCGATGCAGATAACTATCCGCTTCTTATTGGTTTGTGTCAATACGTTTGGAAAAATAAGACCAAAATGTGATGTGCAGCGCTTTGAGCTGGGATGTGGCATCGTTGGGGAATGGACATGTCAGCATTCATGGCCGAGCTGGAATCGCGCTTCGACGAGGAGCGCGTGCGCGACCTAGAAGAGCTCATTGACGAGCTGACGGACGCGGAGCGCGCATCCGTCACCCTTTCGGCGCGATTGGCTGGCGCGGTGGGCGTTGTCACCCTCGCGCTGCGCGGCGGGCACGTGGTGTCGGGGCAGGTTCTTGACTCGACTCGCACGTGGGTGCTCCTGCGCGGCGACGGGGGAGATAGCCTCGTCATGCTGTCCGCCGTCGTCGGTGCCTGGCCGCTCGGGCGTAGCGTGGCTCGCGAGTCGTCGATCAGGGGTGGGATCGGCGTCGGGCACGTTCTGCGCGAGTTGAGCGCACGGGGCGTCGGCGTTGCCATCGAATCCGATGGAGGAGACCACAGGGGGATCATCGACGCGGTCTATGCGGACCACGTCGATGTCGCCCTCAGTGGAACGGCCATCAGCTATGACGGCCGCGATGAACAGGAGGAAATGGTCGTCTCGCTAGCGCTTGCGGGGCTTCGTCGACTCCGCGTGCTTGGCCAGCGATGGTCGACCGATTACTGAGCGTTCTCCGCCTTCTGACGCTCGCGCGTCGCGGCGTATTGGTCCTGAATGAACTGCTCCAGGACCGATTCTTCGATCCTCCACACGTGCTTGCCGCCGACCTGGATGGCCGGGAGCTCGCCGGAGGAAACGAGGGCGCGGGTGGCTGACATCGTGAGAT
>USPB01000155.1 GCA_900556405.1 uncultured Actinomyces sp. | reverse complement strand
CTCCCGCGCCGACGGCGAGTTCCATGCCGGGCACGATGACGGATCCGCCGCCCACGCCCACCAGGCCGGAGAGGATGCCGGCGCACAGGCCCACCAGGATCAGTAGGGCGCACGAGGCCGGGGCCAGCGAGACGGTTCCCTCGCGCGTGGGGACGTGCAGGTATTGGGAGACGATGACGAAGACCGTGAAGCCAATGAGGATCCACGGCAGGGAGGGGGCCGGGAGGCGGCGCAGGAGCCACACGCCGATTTGCGAGCCGATGAGCGCGCCGACGACGAGGAGCGCGCCGCCCACCCAGGAGACCTCGCCGTGGAGGGCGTAGGTGCCCGAGCCGACGGCTGCGGTGACGATGATGGCGGCAAGCGACGTGGCCGAAGCGCGGCGCTGATCCATGCCGAGGACAGCCATGAGGGCTGGCACGATGACGAGGCCGCCGCCCACACCGAAGAGTCCGGAAAGGAATCCTGCGCCGACTCCCGTCGCGATGACGAGGAGGATGCGGCGCAGGGTGAAAGACTGGGAGTCGGTGTGGGCCATGTCTCTATTGTAGTCCGGCGTGGAAGAGTCTTCTGTGCCGCGGCTTCACCCCGCGCGAAACCCTTGTGTGCGTCCTGTTCGCGTCGATTTGGGCGGGCGTAGACTTCTGGAATCGACGAAAGGAAATGCGATGTCCAAGGTTCTGGTTGTGTCGGGGCACCCCCGCACCGGCGATGATTCGGTGGCGAATAAGACGATCCTAGAGGAGCTGGCGTCCCTGCTTCCGAACGTCGAGATTGATCATCTTGACGAGTTGTATCCCGATTACGTGTTTGATGTTGAGGCGGAGCAGAACAAGCTTGCTGCGGCCGACGTGATCGTGTTGCAGTATCCGCTGTGGTGGTATGGCTGGCCGGCGCTGCTGCAGAAGTGGATCGAGGACGTGTTCGTGCGTGGTTTCAGCCACGGGTCTACGGGGACGGCGTTGCGCGGTAAGAAGTTGGTGGTGTCGGTGACGACGGGGGCGTCGGAGGCTTACTATCAGCCGGATTCTGTCGATTTCAATGACTTGCTGACGCCCGTGAAGGCGACGTGTGCGCTGACGGGGATGGAGTTTGCTGGGAGCCTACCCTTGTTCGGGGTGTCGTATGCGAATCGCTCGGATGAGGCGGCACGCGCCGACATGGTGGAGCGTTCGCGCGAGCACGCCAGGCGCCTCGCGGAGTTCGTCTCCGCCCTCTGACCTGCTCCTCCCCTGCCGTCAGGCGGGAGACAAAACCGGCCCCGGCCTCGTGCGTTGTACGAGGCCGGGGCAGGCTCATCACGGTCCTCCGAGTCCGGAGAATCGTTCGACCCAGGTCCGCAGGGCGTCAAGGACACGCGAGCGGATGGCTTCGCGACTGCCACCGCCACCAAAGCGGCGGGCCGGCGGAAGGATCGAGGACAGGCCGGTTCCTTCGTCGGGAACGTAGCCCTCGCGCAGGGAGTCGTACGCGAAGTCCCGCGCGCCCTCGCCGAGGCGTTCGGCCTCGATGATCGCGTCGAGTTCGCTGTCGCGCTTGGCGGCGATGAAGGACTCGAACTCTGTGGGGACGTCCCCGTTGAGGGAGACCCGGCGGTAGAACTCTTCGATGAGGTCGCGCTTGCCACGCATGGCAGGCGACGAGGCAAGGGCGCGCATGATGTCGACGGGGATTTCCCGGTCGTCGCCATCCCCGCGCTCGCCCCGATGGTGTTCGACGAGCATGAGGATGTAGTCGACGTTGATGTCGACCTGCTTGACGAGTTCCATTTCGAAGACGAGGTCGTCGGCGATCGGTTCCTTGTTCGCTTTCGAGCGCTCCCGTGCTTCGTTGTACAGGTCGAGGTAGATACTCCGGTAGTCTTCGAGCTCGCGCGGGGCGATCGTGTCGTCGCTCTCGAAGTCGTCGAAGGACGTGAGGATGTTGCGCAGGCGCAGGACCTGCCCCATGAGGTCGATGAATTGCTTCTGTTCCTTTTCGGAGGCGATCGATCCGATGGGCAGTGGGAAGTCGATTCGAAGCTGCTCGATGGCCTCCAGGTAGGTGGACAGGTACTCGCCGTAGGGGCGCAGGAGGACCTGGCTACGCGCTTCCTTGTTGCCGAACAGGGCGATCGCGTCGTTCGTGGCGTCTTCGAGGTTGCGGAAGCAGACGATGTTTCCGTAGGTCTTGACCGAGTTGAGGAT
Organism: uncultured Actinomyces sp.; assembly: GCA_900556405.1. Taxonomy (GTDB): domain Bacteria; phylum Actinomycetota; class Actinomycetes; order Actinomycetales; family Actinomycetaceae; genus Pauljensenia. Next base: position 2,480 of record USPB01000155.1, on the reverse strand, counting down.
TCGGTTTGTGCGCGAAAAGGCCTGGATGAGGCCGTGGGCGCGCAGGTTCTTGTCGACCCACAGGGTGTTGAGGGACTTGGAGTCGAAGCCGGTGAGGAACATGTCCACGACGATGACCAGGTCGATGCGCCTGTCGGTCAGGGCTTGGGAGAGGCTCTCGTAGTAGCTTTCGAATCCCGAGGCATCGCTGCCGTAGTTGGTCCCGAACTGCTGGTTGTAGTCGGCGATCGCCTCGTCGAGGAAGGCACGGTCGTCCTGGGAGAGGGCCGAGGGGTCCATGGATTCTTCGGAGAGCAGGCCGGTGCCCGGAGCCTCGGCGTTGGGCGCGTATGAGTAGATGATTCCGACGCTCAGCCTGCGCGCCTCCGGCAGGTCGGCCTGTTGGCGTTTGAATTCCTGGTAGTAGGCCCGGGCGGCCTTGATGGAGGAGGTGGCGAACAGGGAGTTAAAACCGTTCACGCGCCGCTTCTTGTACTGGAAGGAGGCGTGCCGCTTCGTCTTTTGGTCGAAGTGCTCGAGGATGTAGGAGACCACGGCCGAGATACGCTGAGGGTTCATGTATGCGCTGTCGGTATCGATGCCTTCGACGTCGTGGTTATCGACGCCGTCGCGCATGCGGAACGAGTTGAGGTAGTCGACGCGGAACGGCAGGACGGTGTTGTCCCGGATTGCATCGACGATCGTGTAGGAGTGCAGCTGGTCTCCGAAGGCCTGCTGGGTGGTGCGCAGGTTTGCTTTGCCGGAGCTGGAGGCATTTTCCGCGAAGATGGGTGTTCCGGTGAAGCCGAAGAGGTGATAGTTGCGGAAGGCTCGCGTGATGTCGGTGTGCATGTCGCCGAACTGGCTGCGGTGACATTCGTCGAAGACGAGGACGACGTGCCCGGAGTAGATGGCGTGCCCACGGTGGCTCTTGACGAAGGTCGCAAGCTTTTGGATGGTGGTGACGATGATCGGGGTGGACGGGTCGTTGATTTGTTTGGCGAGCTGCCGGGTGGATTGGTTGGCGGAAACGGTCCCCTCCGCGAAGGCGTTATATTCGCGGATGGTCTGGTGGTCGAGGTCCTTGCGGTCGACGACGAAGAGAACCTTGTCGATCCCCTCCATGCCCGCGGCAAGCTTTGCAGTCTTGAAGGAGGTGAGGGTCTTTCCGGAGCCGGTCGTGTGCCAGACGTATCCGCCGGCGGCGACAGTCCCGGTCTGCTTGTTCATGGTGGAGGTCTTGATGCGCTGGAGGATCGCTTCGGTCGCGGCGATCTGGTAGGGGCGCATCACGAGGAGAGCGCCGGAGGTGTTGAGCACGCAGTAGCGCGTCAGGATAGCGAGGATCGTGCGCTTGGCCAGGAATGTGGCGGTGAAGTCGGTGAGATCGGGGATCTGGTTGTTGGCGGCGTCGGTCCACCACATGGTGAATTCGTAGGATCGCGCGTTCGCGGCGGCCACCTGTCGGCGCGTGCCCTGGTTTTCGGTGATGTGCTGGAGGCGCACGGTGTTGGAGTAGTACTTGGTGTGTGCGCCGTTGGAGATGACGAAGATCTGCACGTAGCCAAAGAGTCCGTCTCCGGCGCTGGCGTGGAAGGAGTCGCGCTGGTAGCGGTCGATCTGGTTGAAAGCTTCGCGCAGTTCTTTGCCGCGCCGCTTGAGTTCGATGTGGACCAAGGGCAGGCCGTTGACGAGGATGGTGACATCGTATCGATTAGAGCGTGCGCCGGTGTCGATGGCGTACTGGCGAATCACCTGTACCTTGTTGCGGTGAATGTTGGTCTTGTCGATGAGGCTGATGTTTTTGGGGGTGCCGTCATCGCGGGTGAGGACCTGCACGTGGTCTTCCTGGATGCGGCGGGCTTTAGCGACGACAGGGTTCCCATCAGTGGAGGGGGCGTCAACGATCGAGTGACGGTAAAAGCGCTTCCATTCTTCGTCGCTGAACCGGTAGTCATTGAGGGCCTCGAGCTGGACGCGCAGGTTCGCTTCGAGGCCATCACGATCGTGGATGTCCACGTATTCGTAGGCCTGAGCGCACAGCTGTTTGATGAGGTCGTCCTCGAGGGCGGCTTCGCTCTGGTAGTCCTGCTCCTCGTCACGGGTCGGGTGGTAGAGGCCGACGACCGTGAATTCGTCGGAGACGACGACGGGTTCGATGCGGGGGCGAGGTGCGGCGGTGGACACTCGCGTTCCTTTCTCTACGGGTCTCATTCACGAGGCCGGGGCTAGCACGCGGGAGGCTTCCCTCCCGCCTGGTGACGTTGATCCGATGCTAACGTCACCCACCGTCATCTGCGTCCAGGCTCTCCCGGCGGCGTCAGCTGAAAGACAAACCTGAAGCCTGTTCAACCCGACTGATATAGCCACGAACGCCGAGTATAATCGCGTGGCAACTACGCAGAGGAGGAGACCAACACGGCACAGTCAATCGTTGATGTCGCAGCCTACATCCTGGAGCGTACCAATACAGTACCGACAATGAAGCTCCAGAAGCTTGC
>USPB01000154.1 GCA_900556405.1 uncultured Actinomyces sp. | reverse complement strand
GACGCGACGCAGCGGGGCCGCGCACGAGCAATCGTGCGCGGCCCCGGGCCCCTCAGCGACATGGTGCCGCCGCGAAGCACACTCGGATCACTGCCTCAAACGCCCACGCGCATCAAACACGTACCGCTTGCCGTCAATCCAACGAGTCCCCGTCACCATAGCGCCCGACGACGACAGGTAATACATGTCATCGCCCAGCGTCAGCCAGCCCGTGCGCATGAACCCCGAAGCAGGATCCAGGTAGTACCAGGCGCCTCGCACGCGCGCCCAGCCAAAGGCTTGCGCCCCGTCGGCGCCGTAGTAGGACCACTTGCCGTCCAAGCGGGACCAGCCCTTCACCACGTAGCCGCGCGCGTTGAAACGGTACACCTTCCCGTCGATGCGCAGTCGCACGTTCGTCGGGTAGGTGCCATCGGTGTAACGCCACCATCGGCCCCAGATGCTGGTGACCCAGCGCCCAGCCCCGGCCTCGGCGACGCCCGCGCCCTCAGAGCCACCGGAACCCGAACCCGACCCAACCGTGAACGGCGTCGACGCGACGACATCGTCATCGGCACGCGGATCGTTGTTGCGTCCAAAGGCCTCGACGCTCACGGACGTGGCACCGACGACGGCAGAGCCACCGGCCACGGGATGCGACACGTCCACGCCGTTGGCCTGCAGCGTCACGCCCGGACCCGAGAACTCGCCGCCGCCCTGAGCGGTCGCGACCTCCTGGCCGCCCACCAACAGGCGAGCCGACGTCACGGGCCCGGTCACGGTCGCGCGCAGGGACACGCGTCCAGACACGGTCTGCCCGTCCAACGCGGCCCACGTGGAACCGTCGACCGAGTACTCGACCCCGCCCACGACGGGCCGCGCCTGGTCCTTGAGCACGGCATCGAGCGCGCTCGGCATGCCCGAGCCCCGGTACTCGCGCTCATTCGTGGGCTCAGCCAAGCGAGACCAATTCGCAGACGCACCCGCCTGCTTGCGCGCCAGCTCGAGGATCTGGCTGGCACTCATGTCCGGGTGCACCTGGCGCAGCGTCGCGATCACGGCCGAAGCCACGGGAGCGGCCATCGACGCGTCCATCGCAAAGTCGCCGCGCACCGTGGATTCCCCGGGCAGCGTCGTGTAGACGTTCTCTCCGGGTGCCGCGAACGCGATCGTCTGCTTGCCCCAGTTCGCCGTCCACGCCGCCTCGAGCGTGCCGGTCGCCGGATCCTGCCCATCCATCAGACGCAGCGTCGATACGGGGACAACGTTGTCCATCATGGCCGGGATGGTCAGACCGCTCCACGAATCGCGCTGGTAGGGCGCCCACGTGTCGGTGGGCGAGGCAGAATCCTTGATCGGCGGGTTATCCAGGTCGATACCGCCAGTGCCCGCATCCACGACGGAGATCACGTCCTTGGACGCGGCGTAGTCGATCGCACGCTTCATGGCCTCGCGGCCCGCGGCCTGTGTGCCCTCGTGGGGCATCCAGTACTTCCACGGATCCGCAGCAAAGGAGCTGGCCGTCACGGAAATCCCGTGATCCGCCGCCCACACGAAGCCGCACACCACGTACTCCGGGTAGTGCATGCCCGTCTGACGCGACTGCACGTTGATCGCCGCGACGCTCAGCGTCGGATTCACGCCACTAACGGGACTGGACACGCCCCGCCCCGCGATCGCGCCGGCCATCTGCGTGCCACGCGTCGCGCCCGTCGACCCCCACATCCACGGGGAACCGTTCGGGACGCCGTTGATGTTGCAGGACACGGACCTATCAAAATCAACGCGTCCATCCAGGTCGGTGATCATCTGGTCGAAGCCATCCGCCATGACGCCGACCGTGACGGGCGCGCGCATGACGTCCACGCCCTGCGCGTCGAGGGCTCCGATGGCTTTCAGGTGCCACTGATTGTCCGCGGGCGGGTTCGGGTAGACGCCGCCCACTGCCGGCGATTCTCCACCCGACGCGGCCACAGCCTCGTCCGACGTGGCGCCTTCCGCACCCGGTTGCCCCGCCTTGTCGGCGGGCACGATGGCCTCGTTACCGCTCACCGGCGCCTGACGGGTCGGCCCCACGGAGTGGAAGGAAATGCCCGACTCGGAGAGCGCCACGCCCAGGTCGCCCGCGAAACTGGGCGAACCCGACTGGACGAAGAACGTGCCAAACGCGGGGTACTGCGCCAGCACGAGCGCGCCCAGGGACGAGGCCTTGGCGACCGCGCGCTGGAAGGTGGCCTCGTCCGTCCCGGACGTGAGGTTCACGGCGTAGTTGGCGGGCAGTTGGTGCGCCTGCAGATCCGGTGAAACGATGCCCGGAGCGACGGGGTCACCGGGAGTTGGGTCCTCCCCGGGATCGGGTGCGGGCTCGGGGGTGGGTACGGCGTTCGGGTCCCGCGCGACCGTGAAAACGGCCGTGGAGGTGGCGTCGTCGTCGGCGGACTCGTCGTAGTTGATGCCCTCGGCGTAGACCGTCGCAGTCACCAACTTGTCATCCTGCCCATCCGCGAGAACACCGCTCAGGTCAACATCTTGGGCCTCCAAGACCATCGGCTCGGCGAAGTAGCTGTCCTCCTGCTCGGTGGACACAGCCGTCACGCCTTGAACGTCGAGGTTCATGTACGAGACCGGGGAGCTCGCCTCGACGCGCATCTGCACGACCCCAGCGGGCAGCACCGCCCCGTTCAGGTTGGCCCACTCGCCGTCACCGATGCGGTACTCGACCGCGCGGATCACCGGGGAAGCCTGGTCCCTCACCATCGCGAAACGGGCATTCAGGAAGCCGTAGCCTCGGTATTGCGCGCCGTCACTCGAGGCTTTCAGACGCCCATAATCGTAGGCGGCCTGCTTGCGCATGAGCGTGACGATCTGCGCACCGGGCAGCGTCGGGTGCACCGATTTGAGCAGCGCCGCGACGCCCGCGACGTGCGCGGCGGCCAGCGACGTGCCCGACGAATAGCCGTAAATCTGCGGGATCCTCCCATTGGGGTAGGTGGAGTAGATCCACTCCCCCGGCGCAGCGAAGTCAACGGACGCGCCGTAGTTCGATCGCTCTGCGCGCGTCAGGGTCGCCCGCAGCGGATCCGCGTCCCAGTCCTCCATACCGACCGAGGCAACCGTGGCAACACCGCTGACCTGCGTCGGAACCATCCGAGCGCCTTCAACGGAACGGTTCGCGATCGGCGTCGAATCCGTCGGCGAGTCGCTGTCTGTCGTCGCATGGTCGATGTCGACGCCTCGGTCACCGGCACCCGCGATCACAGCAAGTCCGCGCGACTGGGCGTGGTGAATCGCGCGCTCGGCGGCTTCAAGCCCCGCCGCCTGCTCGGGATCCGTCGGGCTCCAGTACACCCACGGGTCCATCTGGTAGGAGTTGTGGACGATGTCCACCTGGTGGCTCGTCGCCCACTCGTAGGCGCACACGAGGGCCTCCGGGTAGAGCAGCTGCGACTCGTTGAGCGCCTTGATGGACACGAGCGTCGCCCTCGGCGCGATGCCGTCGATGCCGATATCGTTGTGATTGGCCGCAATGATGCCGGCGACGTGCGTGCCGTGCCCGCTACTGAACTTTCGGGCATCCTCCGCCTGGTTCGGGACACCATTGACGGCGCAGGAGACGGAGCGGGCGGGGTCCACGCGCCCCGCCAGGTCGGGCTGCGTCTCGTCGATACCGGTGTCAATGACGCCGACGGTGACGGCCTCGCGGGTCACGACCACCTCGTTAGCGCCTCGGGCCTCCATGGCCTCGGCGCCCCAGTTTGCCTGGGTCGAAAAGATCCTGCTATCCGGGTCCGGGATCGTATCGGTGGGAACGGCGGGGTCATCCGCGGTAGGCGCTTGCGCGGCTGCGGGTGCGGCTGCCGGCGCTGCAGCTGCAGGCGCTGCGGGCGGGTTGTCACCCACGACGCGTTCGCTGTCGGGCACGGCGGCAACGCGGGTCGGGCCGATGGAGTGAACGCTCACCCCGGCCTTGGCCAGGGCGGCGGCCAGATCGGGCGCGAACGAGGCCGACTCACTTTGGGCGAACAGCGTGCCCAGCTCGGGATAGCTGGTCAGGAGAACGCCGCCGACTTGCGGAATCAGGTCGGCGGCGCTGGCCATCTCGCTCTGTCCCGCGCTGGGGTCGAGGTTGATGGCGTAGTTCATGAGGCCCGCGGTGGAACGGGCGGACGAAACCAGACCGACGTTACCGTCGGCACTGGCAGGCGGGGCGGTCACCGTGACCACGCTCATGGACAGAGCGAGAGCCGCGACGAGACCGATGCGTGCAACGGTGCGATGCATGGTTCCTCGACTTTCAGTTGTCACTGCGCATGGGCAACTTTGTCCATGCAGTAACCATGATCCACCGCTTTGTCACACGACACAAATTTCTGGACTAATTTGCATAAATACAAGCTTTTTCAACACTATACAAGCCAAGTTATTATTCGTTGAATTCTCACCTAATCGCCACCTGTCAAGGATTGATCAACTCAACCATGACCAGACGCAAGACAGATGCGCAGACACGCACGACAGCACTCTGCCGCCCCACAGGCGAATTTTCCCTTCTTCGCTCACGAACGAGGTCAGGGCTGGGACGCATGGTCGCGCGCACGCTTGTGCGGCCGGGGTGGAAGAACGTGCATGGTGGTTACTATGCATTCTTTGTGTTTCGTGTTGGTTCTGCGCGTACCCTGAAACAGTAGGGCGCGCCTCCAACGACGGGGGCACGCCGCAGGGTACCTCACCGTGGAGGAGTACAACGCCATGACGGTTCCACCATTGTTCGACCACCT
>USPB01000153.1 GCA_900556405.1 uncultured Actinomyces sp. | reverse complement strand
CCATAGGCCACTAGGCGAATCCTCCGTGCACATCGTGCCGGACAATCATAAGCGAAAAAAGCCTCCCAGCGCCAATCCTGGCCAATGGACCAGATCACAGGCCTGGAATGTCGCAGAAAAACGCGTGCTCCGCTCGCGCAGGCAGGCCGCATGCCCGCCGGCGATCGGCCAGGACGCTCAGTGACATCGACGCCGCGAGCGCGCGCCAGTTCACCCACCGCCCGCCTGGCCGCACCCACGAAGCCCAACCCCCACAGGCGGCCCCGGCCTCGTGCGAATCAGAAGAGCCCGAGTACGTAGATGGAGGCGCCAACGAAGACGAGGATGCCGTCGTAGACGAGCGCGGCGATGGCCTCGCGTGAGCCGATGCGCTCGGGGAGGGACTGCGCCTGGACCAGAGCGATGACCGCGAGAACGATGCTGATGATGAGGGTGAAGCCGAAGATCCCGAAGACGGCGAACCAGAGGGCGACTTTCGCCATGGGGTTCGTGATGGGTTTGGGGGAGGTGTAGCCGCCGTCGGCGAAGACCGCCCAGACATCGACGTATTCCGTGCCCGGGAACCTGCCGTACGAGGCCGGCACGTCCTGGCGGGTGACGCTCTCGGGCGCGTAGCCGTAGCGGTCGCCGGGGGCGGCAGTCGGCGAGGCAGTGTCCGGGTTCGCCCAGGGCACGCTGGAGACTGCGGGGGCGACGTTCGGGGACGGCTGGCTCATGCGCTCCACTATTCCATAACAGCAGGGGCGTGCACCACACTTTGGCCGCTCGCGGGGTTTAGGCGTGGCGAAACCTGCGGATACAGGGGCGAACGCGCTACCCTGTTATTCCGACCGGTACGGCCATCCTGCCCATCAACTGATCGGATTTGTACGCTTATGAGCGAAACGAAGACCTCGCTGTTCCGTTGGAAGCTTCACGGTAACGGCACGTCCATTAATCCCGGTGACGTCGTTCTCCCGGGTGAGCGACTGTCGTGGCCGCGCACTATTGGCATTGGCGCCCAGCACGTGGTCGCAATGTTTGGTGCGACGTTCCTTGTTCCGTTGTTGACGGGTTTCCCTCCGTCGACAACGCTTTTTTTCACCGCGATCGGCACTCTGCTGTTCTTCCTGATCACGGCGGGCCGTCTACCCTCGTACCTGGGTTCCTCGTTCGCCCTGATCGCCCCGATCACCGCCGTGTCGGCGTCCATGGGTTCCTCCTACGCGCTGGGCGGCATCATTGCGACGGGTGCGACGCTTGCGACGGTTGGTTTGATCGTTCACTTCGCGGGTGTGCGCTGGATTGACGCGGTCATGCCGCCCGTGGTGACGGGCGCGATCGTGGCTCTCATCGGCCTGAACCTGGCCCCCGCCGCGTGGAACTGGGTGAAGGAAGGCCCGATCACTGCTGTTGTGACGATCGTGTCGATCTGCCTCGTGACGGTGCTCTTCAAGGGCATCCTGGGCCGCCTGTCGATCCTGATCGGCGTGCTGATCGGCTACGTGGCGGCGATTCTTCAGGGTCAGGTCGACTTCTCGACCGTGAGCAAGGCCGCTTGGATCGGCTTCCCCGAGTTCCAGGCCCCGAGCTTTGCCCCCTCGACCCTGGGCCTGTTCCTGCCGGTCGTGTTCATCCTGGTCGCGGAGAACGTCGGCCACGTGAAGTCGGTGTCCGCGATGACGGGCGAGAACATGGATGATCTGACGGGCCGCGCGCTCATGGCGGATGGCCTGTCCACGATGCTGGCTGGCAGCGGCGGCGGCTCGGGTACGACGACCTACGCGGAGAACATCGGCGTCATGGCGGCGACCCGCGTGTACTCGACGGCCGCGTACTTGATCGCGGCTGGTGTTGCCCTGGTTCTGTCGATGCTGCCGAAGTTCGGCGCGCTCATTGCGACGATTCCTCCGGGCGTCCTCGGCGGTGCGGGCACGGTCCTGTACGGCATGATCGGCATGCTGGGTGTGCGTATTTGGGTGCAGAACCGCGTGGATTTCTCCAACCCGGTGAATCTGAACACCGCTGCGGTCGCGTTGATCGTCGCGATTGCGAACTTCACGTGGAAGATCGGCGACATGTCCTTCGAGGGCATCGCGCTGGGTACTGCCTCGGCTCTGCTGATCTACCACGGCATGCGCCTGATTTCGAAGCTGCGCGGCACGAACCTGGAGGCTGCGACGCCCGCGTCCGCGCCGTCGGGTTCGGAGCTGGAGGGCGAGGCGTATTCGAAGCGCCACCGCTCTCCTGCGCCGCAGGCTGACGCCTGATCTGACGCTTTCATTCACGAGGCCGGGGCTCGGCCACTCGCTCACCGCGCGGTGAGGGGTGGGTCGGGTCCCGGCCTCGTTTATCTCTCCCAATTTCGCACGTAATTCCCCAGCGACGCCGAGAACCCGATCAGCACGAACCGCGGAATTTCAACGCTTGTGAGCCCACCTATAAAGTGACCACCTGAGAATTACGTGCGACTTTTGGGTGAGCGGAGGCCACACGAATCGACCCCGCAATAAAAGTCCCTACACATCAGTCGCTAGCACCTCCGTCTCCGCGCAGCTCGTCGAGCATGCCCGCCGTGATGATGCCCGAGGGCAGCGCGACCACGGCAACACCCATCAGCGAGGAGATCATGGCGATCGTGCGCCCCACATCGGACGAGGGATAAAGGTCGCCGTAGCCGACGGTCGTGAGGGAGACGACCGCCCAGTAGACGGCATCGAAGAAGGTGTTGAAGGTGTCCGGCTCGACGTTGAAGATGACGAGGGCACTGACGAGGATGTACCCGATCGCCAGGCAGAGAACAGCGAGTAACGCCTCCCGTTGCTTCTCGAACACGGCGGCGATCGCAGAGGCGCTCTTCGAGTATCGGATGAGCTTAAAGGCACGAAGCGCACGGAACAGACGCAGGACTCGCAGCGTACGCAGCGCGTCGTTGAGCGCGTTGAAAACGGGGAGGATCGACAGCAAGTCGATGATCGCCATCGGGGTGAAGGGGTAGATCAGGAAGGATAATGCACCTTTGCGAAGCTTCAGGTCAGCCGTCGCCCAACGCGCCAGGTAGTCGACGATGAAGACGAGGACGCACACGTATTCAATCGACTCGAGGACGGGGCTGGACCCTTTGAAGCACAGGGGAAGGAGGCTAGCAACGATAAGCGCGGTCATGACGCGCCCGTACCACATTGCCGCTCTCCCATCGCCATTGAGCGGGGAGTAAAGCCGTTCCCGCATCCGCATCGTCCTTCCTCGATACGCACGTGCCGCTCCGCTATGCGCGCCGCCGCGCATCCGCCGAAGCTCGAAGCGAGCACACGATCACGCCTCTCGCCTCCACAGCGCACTGTAGCACTAGGCTTGGGCGGCTTGGCAGGACCGGCGCACAGCCAGATTCCCGCTGACACTCACGACTCAGACGTGCACATATGTCATCCGTCGGCGCACAAATTTCCGCTGACAAAAACCAGACGTGTTAATTATTTACGTGTAAGGTAGTGGACATGGCAACATGTGCACCCTCGCTATTCACGGCGCTGATTCACACGGAATTGGGCGCGTGGAACGCGGTTGAATCCGCCCTTTCCGAGGCGGGAAACGCGCTCACGCTCGGCCGTTTCCTCGTCCTGCGCACGGTCCGCGACACCCCCGCGTGCCGTATCCAGGAGGTCGCGGTGAGCCAGGGCATCACCCTGGGAGCGGCCTCGCGCCTCGTGGATCGCCTCCACCGAGACGGGCTCCTGCACCGCACCCCATGCGAGAACGACCGGCGCGCAATAATCCTGACGGTGACGGACCAGGGCCTGGCACACCTTGAGACGGCCTGCATGATCGTCGAGAAGGAGCAGGAACGCCTCTTCGCACCGCTCTCGACAGCCCAGCGCGAGGAGCTGACGCGGAGCCTCACGCTCATCGCCGAGGCCGCCAAGGAGCGCGCATGATTCGCTTCGACCACGTCTCCAAGACGTACCCGGGCGGCACCCGAGCCGTCGAGGACTTCTCCCTCACCGTCGAGCAGGGTTCCACGACCGTCTTCCTGGGCACCTCGGGCTGCGGCAAGACGACGCTCATGCGGATGGTGAACGCGATGGCCACCCCGACCTCGGGCAGGGTGTTCGTACGAGACCAGGACGTCGCAGGCGAGGACCCCGTGCGCCTGCGCCGCTCGATCGGCTACGTCCTGCAGGAGGGCGGCCTCTTCCCCCACCGAAGCATTGCCGACAATATCGCGACGGTCCCGCGCCTGGAGGGCGCGAGTAAGGCGGAGTCCCGCGAGCGCGCGCTCGAGCTCCTGGCGCTGGTGGGCCTGGATCTCGAGATGGCTGATCGCTACCCCGCTCAGTTGTCGGGTGGGCAGCGTCAGCGCGTGGGCGTGGCCCGGGCGCTGGCTAACCGCGCGGACATCCTGCTGATGGACGAGCCTTTCGGGGCCCTTGATCCGATCGTGCGCGCCGACTTGCAGCGCGAGCTGAAGGAGATTCAGCGGGCGCTGGGCACGACGATCCTCTTCGTGACGCACGACGTGGACGAGGCGTTCACGCTGGGCGACCAGGTCGCGATCCTCTCGACGGGCGGCCGCATCGAGCAGGTGGGCGCCCCCTCCGAGCTGCTCTCCTCCCCCGCGTCGCCGTTCGTCGCGGAGTTCGTGGGGGCCTCGCGCGCGGCGCGCCCCGTGCACCTCGCAGGCTCGGATGGTTTGATCGTCGACGAGGCCGGAACCCCCGTGGGCACGCTCGCCTCCGACGAGGCCGGGGAGCGTCCGTGACCTGGCTGTCCTCGAACGGGGGGCTCATTGGCTCCCTGACTCTTGCTCACCTGTGGATCGCCCTCCCAGCGAT
>USPB01000152.1 GCA_900556405.1 uncultured Actinomyces sp. | reverse complement strand
CCTTGTTGTTGGTGACGAGGTTCCACCAGAACTCAACGTCGCGGGTGGTGACGGGCGTGCCGTCGGACCACTTGGCGTCGTCGCGCAGCTTGATGGTGTAGGTCAGGCCGTCCTCAGAGACCTCGGGAACGGTGCCCAGGGACTTGGGGAGGTTGATCTTGTAGGGGGTTTCAGAGGTGGACTTGTAGGCGAAGAGCGGGCGGTACATCGTCTGGATGAACTGGCCGTTTTCGCCCTGCGTGTAGCCCTTTGCCGAGATCGGGAAGATCCAGTTGGGGGTACGCGAGGCCATCGTGACCTCGTTCTTTCCGGTTTCCGAGTTGGCTGCCTGGCCGCCGCTGCTGCTGCTGCTGCCGCCGCCACAGGCAGACAGGCCGAGGGATGCGACCATTGCGAGGGCCGCGCCGGTGACCATCCACCGCTTCTTTTTAAGGTTCATGACTGCTCCAAATCAACGTTGATCAGGGACACTGACGGATGACAACCCAGTCAGATGACATTCATCATATGACAGTTTGTTGGCGAATGTTGCCACTTTGGCCAAAATGTGGAATGTTACGAAAAAATAACAAGATATTTCGGCGAAAGAAGTGTCGAACTTTCTTCGGTGGGGCATAATGAATCATGTTCTCAACGATGAGCGCGGTGTAACGTTGTAGTTACTGCATACGTACTTGGAGGAGGTGTCATGGCCACGCATGATGTCGACGAGACTGTCCTGACGCTGATTGGGTCCGGTCAAGCGGACACCAGGCCCGCGATTGTCAAGCAAACGGGCCTCGCACCATCAACGGTGTCGGCCGCTGTGTCTCGCCTCGTCGAAGCCGGTGTCATCGCGGAAGCGGAACACTCTGTGTCCACGGGCGGGCGGCGCGCACGCCGCCTCGTCACTTCCGACGGTGCCGGAGCACTCGCCCTCGTCGAGCTGGGAGCCCACCACGGTCTCGTCGCCCTGACGGACCCCACCCGCGGAGTCGGGCAGGCCTCGAGCCTCCTTATTGACATCGCGGAAGGCCCCCAGGCGGTGCTCAGTGTCGTCATGGACGAGGTGTCCCGCCAGGAAGAAGCTGCCGGCGTGCGGGTCGGTGGCATCGCCCTGGCGGTACCCGGTCCCGTGGACGCGGAGCGCTCTCGCGTAATCCGCCCCGCCCGCATGCCCGGGTGGGACGGCGTCAACGTCGCCGAGGCCGTGACCGAGCAAAGCGGGCTGCCCGCCCTCATTGAAAACGACGCGCGTGCGGGAGCCATCGGCGAATCCGTCTACCGGCGTCGTCTCCAGGGCGTGACCCCCATCGACACGCTGATCTACGTCAAGGCTGGCTCCGCCATCGGCGGCGCCTACCTGGTCGATGGCGTGCCGCAGGTGGGTCAGGGCGGACTGGCCGGGGACATCTCGCACATCCCCGTCGAGGCCGCCGCGGGCCGCCCCTGCAAGTGCGGCAACGTCGGATGCCTCGAGACGATCGCGTCCGCTGACTCGATCCGAGCAGACCTGGCCGCAGCAGGCCTCGTCTATGAGAACAATGCACAGCTTCTGGCCGCTGCACGCGACGGCATACCCGAAGTTGCGACGGCCATCCGCCAGGCGGGCACGCTCCTGGGCCACTGCGTCGCCCACCTCGTGTCCTTCCTGGCACCCCAGGGAGTCATCGTCGGTGGAGCACTCTCCGCCGTCGACGCCTTCACCGCCGGAGTGCGCGCCGCACTCCACCAATCCTGCCTCCCCTCGATCATGGAACACCTCGTGATCGAATCGTCTCGATCAGGGCGCGAAGCCGCGCTCTGGGGGCTCTCCACACTTACCCCCTCGAAGATCTCAAAGGAGAATCGCTCATGACCAAGCCCCGCATCGCGGTTGCCGGCATTCACATCGAATCCTCGACGTTTACCCCCTACATTTCGACGGCCGACGACTTCATCGTCACGCGCGGCGAGGAACTGATGGACCGCTTCTACTGGCGCGACGAGGACTGGGCCACCCAGATCGAGTGGATCCCCGTCCTGCACTCGCGCGCCCTGCCCGGGGGCGTCGTCGAGCGCGGCGCCTACGACGCCTGGAAGGCCGAAATCCTCGAAGGCCTCGCAGCTGCCGGTCCCCTCGACGGCCTCTTCTTCGACATCCACGGTGCCATGAGCGTCCAGGGCATGGACGACGCCGAAGGCGACCTCATTAACGCCATCCGCGGTGTCATCGGCCCGGAGCCCATGGTCAGCGCCTCGATGGACCTGCACGGAAACGTCTCCCAGGACCTCTTCGACGGCTGCGACATCCTCACCTGCTACCGCCTCGCACCCCACGAGGACGCCCTCGAGTCGCGTCGTCGCGCCGCCTACAACCTGGGCATGCGCCTCCTGAACGGGCAGCCCAAGCCCGTCAAGGCCCTCGTGCACGTTCCCGTCCTGCTGCCGGGTGAGAAGACCTCGACCCGCATCGAGCCCGCCAAGTCCCTGTACAAGATGATCGACCCCATCGAAGCCATGGACGGCATCCTCGACGCCGCAATCTGGATCGGCTTCGCGTGGGCGGACCAGCCGCGCTGCAAGGGCGCGGTCGTCGTGACCGGCGACGACGCGGAACTTGTCAAGGAGCAGGCCGAGCGTATTGGCCAGTACTTCTGGGATGTGCACGACCGCTTCGAGTTCGTTGCCCCCGTCGCCTCCATGGAAGAGTGCCTGGCTGCCGCCGAGGAGGGACCCAAGCCCTTCTTCATTTCCGACTCCGGCGACAACCCGGGTGCCGGCGGTGCCGACGACGTGACGGTCGCGCTGGCAGCCCTGCTCGCGTGGAAGCCCGTCCAGGAGGCGACGCTCGACGTCATCTACGCCTCGATCATCGATCCCGCCGCGGCCGCGGTCGCGTGGGAGGCCGGCGTGGGTGCTGAGGTGGACCTCGAGGTCGGTGGACACATTGACACCCGCGAGCCCGGAACGCTGAGCGTGCACGCCACGGTCGAGGCCCTCGCCGACGACCCGATGGGTGGCCACACCGCGCTGCTGCGCACGGGCGGCCTGCGCTTCATCATCACGACGAACCGTAACCAGTACACGATGTACAGCCAGTTCGAGCTGCTCGGCGTGGATATCACCACCGCCGACGTCGTCGTCGTCAAGATCGGCTACCTGGAGCCCGACCTGTACGAGACCCAGAGGGGCTGGCTCATGGCCCTGACCCCCGGTGGCGTCGATCAGGACCTCATCCGCCTCGGACATCACAAGATCGACCGCCCGATGTTCCCCTTCGATCCGGATATGGCAGATCCTGATCTGCATGCACAGGTCGTTGAACCATGAGTGCCGTGAAGGATTCCCAGGGGCCGGTATTCGCCGGCATCGACATCGGCGGCACGTCCATCAAATGGATGATCGTCGATGAGGCGGGATCGATCCTCACGCAGGGACACGAACCCACCGATCGTGAAGCCGTGGCCGAGCAGGTGGGGCGCATCGGTGCTCGGCTTGCCAGCGACTACCCGGGACTGGTCGGTTTCGGCCTGATCTGCCCCGGCCTCGTCGACGAGGAGAGTGGGACCGTCGTGTATGCGGCCAACCTGGAGCTGCGCGGCGTCCAGCTGGCGCGCGCAGTCGAGGACGCCACGGGCGTGCCCGCCGCGCTCATGCACGACGGGCGCGCCGCCGGCCTGGCCGAGGGGCTCCTCGGTGCGGGTCGCGGAGCCTCCTCCTTCCTCATGATGCCCATCGGCACCGGTATCTCCGTGGCCCTCATGCTGGGCGAGCGCCTGTGGAGCGGCGCGACGTTCAGCGCCGGAGAGGTCGGGCACGCCCCCGTCTTCCCGGGCGGTGAGTCCTGCCGCTGCGGTTCGCGCGGGTGCCTGGAGGTCTACGCCTCGGCGAAGGGCATTGCCCGACGCTACGAGCAGGCGACCGGCGAGGATATCGGCGCGAAGGCTGTCGAGAATGGTATCGGCACCGACCCGGTCGCGACCGAGGTGTGGAACACCGCCGTGCGCGCCCTCGCCCTCTCGCTGACCCACATGACCCTCACCGTCGACGTCGAACGCATCATCATCGGCGGCGGCCTGTCGCACGCGGGTGAGCACCTGCTGGCTCCGCTGCGTGAAGAGTTTGCCTCGATGCTGACATTCCGTGACGCCCCCGAGATCGTCCGTGCTTCCCTTGGGGGAGCGGGTGGCCGTTGGGGTGCGGCGATCCTGGCCGCTCGCGTGGGTGGCTCGACGTGCTACGAAAGGTGGCAGCCGTGACCGTTGTTGAGATTTGCGTGGAAGATGCCCTCGGCGTGCGCCGTGCGCACGACGGGGGAGCGGATCGTATTGAGATCTGCACCGACCTGTCGTGCGGCGGCCTGACCCCCGCATTCGACGAGGTGGCGGCCGCCCTCGAGGTGGCCCCGGCCGGAGGCGTGCAGGTGCTTGTGCGCCCGCGCCCCGGGGACTTCGTGCACACGCGCGAAGAGGTGGACCGCATTGCCTCCGATATCAGGACCCTGGCGTCGATCGGTCGGGGAGCGCCGGTGCGCCTCGGCTTCGTCGTGGGAGTCATCACCCGTGACGGGCAGATCGACGTGGATGCGGCCGCGCGCCTGCGCGACACAGCCGAGGATGCGCCGCTGACCTTCCACCGTGGCTTCGACCAAGTCGTGGACCAGGATCGCGGCCTCGACTCCCTCATGGAGCTCGGCTATGACCGAGTGCTGACGACGGGCGGGGATCCGGCGGTCGCGCAGCCGGGGGCTCTCGCCCGGCTCGTTGAGCGCGGGGGAGACGACATCATCATCTTGGTGTCGGGTGGCCTGCGCGCCCACAACGTCGCCGAGGTCGTGGCAGCCTCGGGCGCTCGGGAGGTCCATATGCGTGCGCCGGGGACCTCCGGTACCGATCAGGCGGAGGTCGAGCGAATCGTCGCTGCCCTGCACGGATAGCCCAGCTCACACGTTTTCGAAAAATCTTCATCGATTCGTCTGACAAATCGACGTC
>USPB01000151.1 GCA_900556405.1 uncultured Actinomyces sp. | reverse complement strand
ACCCGCGCACGCGCCCCGCTCCCCCGTACTGGGTGGAGGGGACGCAGTGGACGGGCCTGCAGGTCCTGGGGGCCGAGGCCGGGGGTCCTTCCGACGAGGAGGGCACCGTCACCTTCGTGGCCTCGTGGCGTGATGTGGCCACGGGTGAAACCGGGCAGATGCGCGAGCGTTCGCGCTTCTCGCGGCGGGCTGGGCGCTGGGTGTACGAGTACGGCGCAAACGACTGACACTACGGTAGGATTTCACTATGATTGTTCGTCGATTCCTGACTCCCCGTCTTGTTATCGGGGTTCTTCTCGTCGCGATTGTCGCCGTCGCAGGCGGGTTCATCACGAGCCCCCTGTCGATCGACACGACCGTGTGGTCTGACTTCATCGCGTCGCGCACGCCAGCGATGAACACGTTCATGACGGGCGCCTCGTGGCTCTTCGACCCCAAGCGTGCTGTCATCGTGGCGCTGGCCGTGGCGGCCTTCGTGTGGTGGCTCGTCAAGAAGGTCATGCACGCCCTGTACATTCTGGGCTCCGTGGCCTTCTCGGGGATCAATGGCTACATCATTAAGCACATTGATTCGCGTCCGCGCCCGGAAGAGGCCTACCGGCTGATCACCGAGGATGGCTACTCGTTCCCGTCTGGTCATGCCACGGCGGTGACCGCACTGATCGTGTCGCTGGTCCTGGTGCTGACGATGACGCGTCTGGGCCGTCGTCTCCGTTACCTGCTGTGGGCCGCGGCCCTCGTGTTCATCGTCTTTATCTGCGTGACGCGCCTGTACCTGGGCGTCCACTGGGTGACGGACGTGATTGGTGGCTTCGGTGTGGGACTGGGGTCGTCAATGATCTTGGCGCCGTTCATGATCGGGCCGAACGCCTTGAAGTTGTTCAGGTAGTTGTCTGAGCTTATTTGTTGCTGGGAGCGCCCGGGGCCACGGCCCCGGGCGCTCCTGCATGTGGCGTTGGGGTGTATCGCTCCGTTTGGTGACGCATATGATCGTGCGGGGCTCACACGCGGAGACAAGTTCGGACACAGATCGCCCGACGCCAGCCCACCTGGCCCACTGGCGAGACAAAATTCGCCCAGCACGAGCCGCGCGGGGCCACTTCCGGTACAAAACTCTCCCGGCACACCCCTTCTCGCCGCATGTGCGGTACAAAACTCTCCCTGCTCGCCCGAAATGGCTCGATGTGGCGCTTTTTCTGCATGCAGGGAGAGTTTTATACCGTTCCCCCCCACCAAGAAGCCCAGCAGGGAGAAATTTGTACCGAACGCAAGGCAAAGATCAAGCGATCCGACACAAGAGCACACCAGGCCCCGTGCGGAGGGCGCCGGAGGGTCCGGGGGGCCTGGACGCGGTGCAGGCGGCCGGTTCGCAGGGCCAACACAGGTTCGCGGGGCCAGCGCCAGACAAATTTCGCACATAATTTCCCACGGTCACTTTTCGAGACCACCCGAAAACGTTGCAATTCCAACGATGCAAATTCAATGTTTGAACAAGTTGCAGGGGAATTACGTGCGAAATTGCTCAGACGGCAGCAAGACCCCGGCCAAACAAATTTCGCATGCAATTCGATTGGACCAAATTTCAACAAACCCTGAAAACGGTGCAATTCCAACGATGCAAATTCAATGTTTGAACAAGCTGCGGGGGGAATTGCATGCGAAATTGATGATTGACAGCCAGAACTGGACAACATGCAGCAACCCAGGCCCCGGCCACACAACAAGCCGACGGACAACAGACAAAGCACAGCACAGGGGGCGCGAGCCCACAGGCCCGCGCCCCCTGACGCGACTACTCAGACGCGAGTGCTCAGAAGTACTTGCGCCCGGTCTCGCTCAGCTCGCGCAGCTCATCGATCGAGGCGATCCAGCCGCAGCCTTCGCCTTCGGCGGCGAGCAGGTCGACGCCACTGATCGCGAGCATGTCGCCACCCGTGGTGCCGATGCGCACGGCGTCCACGCCCTCGGCCTCGGCGGCCGCGAACACGGCCTTAACGGCCGCCTCGGGAACCGCGACGAAGGCGCGGGCCTGGGACTCGGACAGGAGCATCTCGTGGTCGCCGACGCAGTCGCGGCGAGCCGCAGCCGCAACATCGAAGACGCCGCCGACGCCGAAGCGCAGCGCGGAATCCACGAGAGACTGCACGAGGCCGCCGTTGGACAGGTCGTGGGCGGCGCGCACGAGGGGTCGACCGTCGGGGCCGTCGGCGGCGCTCAGCGCGCGCACGACGTTTCCGAGGGCGACCTCGGCCTTCAGGTCGACCTCGGGCGGCAGGCCACCGAGGTGCGAGCGGGCGATGCGCGCCCACGCGGACCCGTCGAACTCCTCGCGGGTGGTGCCCAGGAGGATGACGGCGAGGCCCTCTTCGGTGAAGCCGGAGGGGTTGGCGCGCGTGACGTCGGGGAGGATGCCGAGCATGCCGATGACGGGCGTCGGGTTGATCGACGAGTTCGGCAGGCCCTTCTCGGTGCCGGACGAGTTGTACAGCGAGACGTTTCCGCCGGTCACGGGGATCTCGAGCTCGATACATCCGTCCGCGAGCGCGGTCATGGCGGTGACCAGCTGCCACATGGCGTCCGTGTCTTCGGGGTTGCCGAAGTTCAGGCAGTCCGTGATGGCGACGGGTTCGGCGCCGACGACGGCGACGTTACGGTAGGACTCGGCGAGGGCCTGGCGGGCTCCCGCTGCCGGGTCGAGCTTCGTGTACCAGCCGTTCGCGTCGGTCGCCAGGGCGACGCCGAGGCCGCTTTCCTCGTCGATGCGGATGACGCCCGCGTCGTCGAGCTGGGCGAGGGCGGTGTTGCCCTGCACGTAGCGGTCGTACTGGTCGGTGACCCACGCCTTGGAGGCCTGGTTGACGTCGGAGAGGACGGCGCGCACGTCGGCGATCAGTTCCTCGCGCGTGGCGGGGCGCGCAAGATCCTCGGAGGTGGCGGCCTGCAGCTCGTCCTGCCACGCGGGGCGCGCGTAGGGGCGATCGTAGACGGGGCCCTCGTGGGCGACGGTCTTCGGGTCGACGTCGACGATGCGGTGGCCGTAGTGGTCGATCGTGAGGCGGCCGTCGCCGGTCAGGTGACCGATGACTGCGGCCTCAACATCCCACTTGTCGATGATCTCGAAGAAGCGCTCGCGATCCTGCGGGGTCACAATCGCCATCATGCGTTCCTGGGACTCGCTCATGAGGATCTCGCCCGCGGTGAGCGTGGGGTCGCGCAGGAGCACGTTCTCGAGGTCGACGTGCATGCCGGAGTCGCCGTTGGAGGCCAGCTCGGAGGTCGCGCACGAGATGCCCGCGGCGCCGAGGTCCTGGATGCCCTGGACGACGTCGGCCTCGAACAGGTCGAGGCAGCATTCGATGAGGACCTTCTCCATGAAGGGGTCGCCCACCTGGACGGAGGGGCGCTTGGCCGGCATGCCGTCTTCGAAGGTTTCGGAGGCGAGGATGGAGGCGCCGCCGATGCCGTCGCCGCCGGTGCGCGCACCGAAGAGGACGACGAGGTTGCCTTCGCCGGTCGCGTTGGCCAGGTGGATGTCGTCGTGGCGCAGCTTGCCGATGCACAGCGCGTTGACGAGGGGGTTGCCCTGGTAGGAGGGGTCGAACTCGGTTTCGCCGCCGATGTTGGGCAGGCCCAGGCAGTTGCCGTAGCCGCCGACGCCGGAGACGACGCCGTGGACGACGCGCGCCGTGTCAGGGTGGTCGACGGCGCCGAAGCGCAGCTGGTCCATGACGGCGATCGGGCGGGCGCCCATGGAGATGATGTCACGGACGATGCCGCCCACGCCGGTGGCCGCGCCCTGGTAGGGCTCGACGAAGGACGGGTGGTTGTGGGACTCCACCTTGAAGGTGACGGCCCAGCCGCCGCCGATGTCGACGACGCCGGCGTTCTGGCCCATGCCGACGAGGAGGTTCTTCCTCATGGCGTCGGTCGTGCGCGCGCCGAACTGTTCGGCGAGGTGCTTCTTGGAGGACTTGTAGGAGCAGTGCTCGGACCACATGACGGAGTACATGGCGAGCTCGGCGTTGGTGGGTCGGCGTCCGAGGATGTCGCAGATGCGCTGGTATTCGTCCTCTTTGAGGCCGAGTTCCTTCCAGGGCATGTCCTGGTCGGGGGTCGC
Organism: uncultured Actinomyces sp.; assembly: GCA_900556405.1. GTDB lineage: Bacteria > Actinomycetota > Actinomycetes > Actinomycetales > Actinomycetaceae > Pauljensenia. Next base: position 904 of record USPB01000151.1, on the reverse strand, counting down.
GGCGGCGTTTTCGACGGTGTCGGGCAGCTCGCGGGTATTTTCGGAGGTCATTCGTGTTTCCATTCGAAAGGTCTGGGACGAGGCCGGGGCGCCCTCACGGGTGAGGGCGCGGTGGCGTCGTCAGCCGACGAGGGATGCGAGGACGGAACGGAAGATGCCCAGGCCGTCGGTGCCGCCGTGGTGGCTGGCGCCGTCGGGGCCGAGGGAGAGCGGGCCGAAGCCGGCTTCGGTCGCGTGCTCGGGGTGGGGCATGAGGCCGACGACGTTGCCCGAGGCGTTGGTGACGCCCGCGATGTCGTTGGCGCTTCCGTTGGGGTTGAAGTCGACGTAGCGGAACACGACGCGGCCTTCACCCTCGAGCCGTTCGAGCTCGGCGGGGGCCGCCTGGAAGTTGCCTTCGCCATTCTTGAGGGGAACCGTGATGGTGTCGCCGGCGCCGTAGGCGCGCGTCCACGCGGTGTCCGCGTTTTCGATGCGCAGCACCTGGTCGCGGCACAGGAACCTCTGGTGGTCGTTGCGGATGAGCGCGCCGGGGAGCAGATGCGACTCGCACAGGACCTGGAAACCGTTGCAGATGCCCAGGACGGGCAAGCCTCGTCCGGCTTCGCGCACGATTTCGCTCATGACGGGAGTGGTCGCCGCGATCGCACCGCAGCGCAGGTAGTCACCGTAGGAGAAGCCGCCGGGGATGACGACCGCGTCGACGCCGTGCAGGTCGGCGTCCTTGTGCCACAGGGACACGGCCTGCGCGCCCGCGATTTCAACCGCGCGGGCGGCGTCGCGGTCGTCGAGGGTGCCGGGGAAGGTGACGACTCCGACGCGGGTCACTGCACGCCTCCCGCGTAACGGGCGTCGGCCTCGTCGATGGCCTCGACGCGCACGACGTCCTCGATGATCGGGTTGG
>USPB01000150.1 GCA_900556405.1 uncultured Actinomyces sp. | reverse complement strand
CGAGCAGCTCGTCCATGCCGGGCGGGAAGTTCTTGTCGTCGTCCAGGAGGGTGCCGTCCATGTCGACGGCGGCCAGGCGCAGGTCGGCGCCCGCGTAACGCGCGGGGTCAGTGGGGATGGGGGTCGTCATGGGTCCATTGTGCCCGACCGGGGGTGCGGGCGCTCACGACCTGGGACGAGGCCGGGGCAACCTCACGCCGATAGGTGCGGGTCACCAGCGCGGAGAGCGAGGGTGGAGCACGCCGTCTGCAATAGTGGGTCTTTCCGCTATATGCCTAGGCTAGCGAGGGCAAATGCGCTCAGCCGAACAAGAATGTAGCCGACGACTATGACTACTGGGGGAATGATGAACATGCGCGCCGACAGCACGTGTTGTTGATGCGCTGTCCACACCCATACAACCCACTCTCCGATTCCAACGCAGAAAGCAAGAAACAAGGCCAGCAGGCCAAAAATCATGCATGGGACGAGGATAAGACCCGAAAGCCAGTATTGACCATCCCCATTATCCGAATGATCCCCAGGGCTTAAGTTGATCAAGAAGGTGACAACACTCGGAGCGAGAAGAAACAGCAGTCCGATGACAGCAAAGATGATCCAAAGTTGAGGAACCCTTGGTTTCTTTGGAAGAGGTCGCCTCGGCAGTGGTTGCAACACCATTGCCTGTTGCGGCCAAGCAGGATGAGGCGGCACCCCGCAAGGCGCCCCATCTTGCGTGGGACCGGTAGTCACCGCCTCGGTAGGCGTCACATGCTGGTCTCTTTCATCCATCATCAAACCTCCTCGTTCGCGATGTGAATGAACCTGACTAGAACCACCAGAAGACAACGGCCGCGATGAGCAGCGCGGCGGCTACGAAGGCGCTGAAGCGCGGGAGGCGACGCTCCCCCATGGGCAGCGAGTATCGGCCGGGCGTTTGCAGCGCGAAAATTTCCTCGTCGAGGGCAGCACGCGTCTGCGGACGCGCGGCGGGCGGATATGAGGGCGGCGCAGGGCGGCGACGCCGAGCGGATGGCCTGATGACTTGGGCTCCTCGCGCGGCACCGCCGACTCCCCCAGCGTGCGAGTACTGGGAAGGCGAGTGATACACGATCTCTCCGTTGAATTCATGCGGTTGAATGGCGTCATTCTAGCACTCACGAGGCGCGCGTCACATACTTTTGTATCCGAGATTGTCCGTGTGAATACGGGCCGGCCCCGGCCTCGTCGATAGGGGGACGAGGCCGGGGCCTGGACCTGCGCAGATGGCGGCGAACTACTCTCGCCCCTCGCGCACGCCCGCGAGGATCCGACGACGCAGGGGCACAGTCGCCTCGGAGGCCACGACGATGAGAACAACGCCGACGATCGCTGAGGCGAGCGCAATGAGGAAGCCCTTTCCGGCACCCGCCGCAAGCATCGGTGACATGAACACCATGCCGAGCAGCATCGAGCCGACGATCATGACGAACGCGGGGATCGCGACCTCGAGGCGGCGGCTGCGATCCATGAAGCCGCGCGGGGAACCCATATAGGACAGGGCGCGCACCTGGTCGGCGGAGTCGAGGACGCGGATCGACTGATTGACCGCGGTCGACACGGCCCCCAGCACAAGGGTGATCGCGAAGGTCAGCAGCATGCCCCTGTTGATGTCGCCGATGACGATGCGGGCGACCTCGTCCGTAGAATCCCCGCTCATGGAGATCGCGTCACTCGCCGGGTACATGATGCCCACGAGGAACCCGACGAGGGCCACCGCCCCGAACGAACGCCATACGGCGCGCGGATCGTCGGCCATGCGACGCCCAGCCACCATCATCTGGGGGCTGCGCGAGACCCGCGCCATGATGCGGCCCATCAGGCTGATCGACCACACGCCCACCAGGTTGACGATGAGGAAGATCGCGCCCATGAAGCCCATGAACACGGCCATGCCGATCGCGGTGCCCAGGTTCATCGCAAGGGTGCCGACGGTGAGCCACAGGACGAGGAGGACCAGGCCGAGGATCGGGCCGACCGCGCTCACGCGGCCCGCCTGGCTGCGGCGCGCGACGCCCAGGGGTGTGATCGCGACCTTGCGCATGGCCAGCCACGAGGACAGGGCGGCCAGAAGGATCATGGCGAGCCCCTCGACGAGGAGGGCCACGACCCCCACCCACATCTCGGACACTCCCATCGGGCGGCCCTGGAAGGACAGGGCACCCCACGCGGGCAGCGTCACCGCGTACAGGATCGAGCCGACAACCACGCCGACGGCCGCAAACACGCATGTTTCGAGGATGCAGGCGAGCTTCGTCTTTCCCGGCGCGAGGCCGACGAGGCGCAGGACCGCGAGGTCACGCTCGCGTCGGCTCATGCCCAGGCGCGCGGCCGCCGCACCCATCGAGATGATGGGGACGATGAGCAGGGTCGCCGCGAAGTACGCGAGCATCACGTAGAAGGAGGCCATCCCGTCGAGGCTCGAGGGGTCGTCGGCGGTGGCCGACGTCGCGGCCACGGCCGCCCGCGCGCCGAAGGCCATGACTCCGCCCGTGACCGCGAGCAGGAAGGCGTGCGGGAGGGCAAACGCGGCGACCGTCAGGACGGAGGTCGCCCGGTCGCGCGACCGCAGGAGCGCCCCGGCGGCGGTGCGTACCGCGCTCATCGGGCCACCCCCTGGCCCGCCGCGCCACTGCCTCGTCCCTCGAGAGAGATGCGACCATCGCGCACGTGGATCGTGTGCGGCAGGCGCGCGGCGACGGCGGGATCGTGGGTGACGAGGACCAGGGAGGCACCCGTGGTGGCGCAGGCGCTGGTCAGGAGGGACATGACCTCGCCGCCGGTGGCCTGGTCGAGGGCGCCCGTGGGCTCGTCCGCGAAAATCACCGAGGGATCGGTGGCGAGCGCGCGACCGATCGCGACGCGCTGGGCCTGGCCGCCCGACAGCTGGCCGGGACGGTAGGGGCCGGCACCGGCGAGGCCGAGGTTCGCGAGGATCTCGCGGGCGCGGCTCAGGGCCTGCGACTTGGGCGTGCCAGCGAGCATGAGGGGCATCGCGATGTTTTCTTCCGTGGGCAGCTCGGGCAGGAGCTGGCCGTCCTGGAACACGAAGCCGAAGCGACGCAGGCGCAGGTCGGAGAGCACGCGCTCCGACATGGTCGTCATCTCCTCGCCGTCGAGCGTGATCGACCCGGAGCTGGGGCGTAGCACGCCGGCCAGGCAGTGCAGGAGCGTCGTCTTACCCGAGCCCGAGGGGCCCATGATCGCCACCTGCGTGCCCTGCGGGAGCGTCAGGTCGACGCCTGCCAGCGCGTGGACGGGCGTGTTCCCACGCATGTATGTCTTCGTCAGTGCTCGGGTCACCAGACCCGCGTTGTTCTCTGTCATGCCTCCACGTTATTCCCGAGGCGCATCTCACTTCCATGAGGGGCTGCCCTGGTTGTCCCCTGAGAGTCCCCCGACATGTCGATGCCCCAGTTGCTACTTTTGGCACATGACCCCCGCCCTGGATCCCCTCGCCGCTCAGCTGCTGCTACGCGCCTACGCGCGGGCCACAAACATGCTCATCGCGGGGCGTTCCTTCGCGACGGACGACCCGACGCTGGCTGCCCTGCTGCGCGCGTTCGGAGCCCACGTGCACCCGCTGTCGGACCTCGAGGGGACCCCGGCCTCGCCCCCGGTCGTCTTCGCGCTCGAGGAGGACGCGGCCCCCATGCCCGGGACGATCACGGTCCTGGCGCCCGGAGGCGCATTCCGCGCGGTCGTCGCCCCCGACGGGCGCACCATCACGGGCCCCGGCGACGAGGGGCGCATCGAGTGGGCGCGCGCCCACATGCCCGTCACCGAGGCGGCGGCACGTACCCTGGCACCCCTGGTTGCGGGCCGGAGGGTGGGGCTCTCCCTCGTCCTGGAGCCGAAGACCGCGGCACTGGCCCTCATGCTCGCCGAGGCCGGGGCGCGCGTGAGCGTCTTCGGCTGGGCCTCCGAAACCCGCGAGGACGTCGCGACCCGCCTGCGCGAGGCCCGAATCCCCGTCTTCGCGGATTCGCACGCCTCCCGCGAGCGCGAGTGGGAGCTCGCGCGTGAGTTCCTGTCCCAGCGCAGTGAATTCCTGCTGGACGACGGCTCTCACCTGATCCGCCTGGCGCACGATACGGAGGCCTGCCCCGGCGTCCTGGACGCGCTGGTCGGCGCGGCGGAGGAAACCACCTCGGGGCTGCGCCCCCTGCGTTCTTTCGACCTGCGCGTTCCGGTCCTGGCCTCGAACGACGCGCGGTCGAAGACCCTGTTCGACAACGCCTACGGGACGGGTCAGTCGTGCTGGACGACGATCCTCGACCTGATCGACCCGCGCGGCGTGGGCGCGCCCGTGGCGGGGATGAGCATCGTCGTCATCGGCTACGGCGACGTGGGGCGCGGCTGCGCACGCTTCGGCGCAGCGCTCGGTGCCCGCGTGACCGTCGTGGAGCTGGATCCCGTGCGTGCCCTCCAGGCGTCGATGGACGGGTTCGCCGTGGCCTCGCTGGAGCAGGCAGCCGCGAGCGCCGGCATGCTGATCTCCGCGACGGGCGAGCGTTCAACGATCCCGCTGAGCGCGCTGGAGGCGGCGCCCGATGGTGCGATCGTCACGGTCGCGGGCGGCGTCGACGGGGAGGTGTCCATCGACGAGGCCGTGGCCGCCTCCTGGGTCATGGCCGAGTCTGGCGATCCCCACGTGCAGACCCTCACCAGCCCCTCCGGTAAGACCCTGCGCGTCCTCGAGCGCGGGGAGGGCATCAACTACACGGCGGGCGAGGGAAACCCTATCGAGATCATGGACATGAGCTTCGGCGTACAGCTGGCGTCCCTGCGCGAGCTCCTCACCCACGAAGGCGAGCTGGCTCCCGGCCTGCACGACCTGCCGCACGAGGCCGACGACGCGGTGGCCGCGGCGGCGCTGGCCGCCCTGTCCCTGTCATAGTCGCAGCTCACGTCCACCGGCGGGCGGGTGCGCCCACCCCACTTCTACACTGTTAGTCAGCGTCCCCCACTGAAAGGCCCCCCATGAGCGACGTGGTCGTCTGGTCCGCCGGCATGGTCATCCCGATCACCGC
>USPB01000149.1 GCA_900556405.1 uncultured Actinomyces sp. | reverse complement strand
TGCGTGGAAGCGGTCAGTACAACGGTAATACGGACCGCCATATGTGGTCACCCCCGGCGAGGGGGACGTTGTGTTGTGTGGGGCTTTCGCCCCGACTTTTGTGCCCGGACAAGCGACATTAGTCCCTGCCGAGAGCACTGTGAGCGAATACTCACACGTCCGTCAGTTGGCGCTGCCTCCGCCCATGAGGGACGCCAGGTTGTTGTCCTTCTGACCGGAGACTGCATCGCCGAACATCGGCGTCGTCGCACCCTGCGCTCCGCCCAGCGAGGGCTGGACGAAACGCGGGTTCACGCGCACGTCAGAGCTGTCGCGAGCCTGCGCGATGACCTGGTTGAGCTGCTGCACGACCGAGGGGTCAGCCTGCGCGACCTGGTTGAGGTTCTGGGTGAGCAGGATCGACTTCACGGTTGCGCGGGTGGCGGGACCCAGCGTGCCGAGAGACTGATCCCCCAACTGCTCGGACGCGCGCGCGGCAATCTGGTCGATCTGCTCGTCGGAGACTTCTGCACCCACAGAGGCACCGGCGGCCTCCAGGAGCGGCAGGTTCACGAGCTGCGAGCGAATCTGCGAATCGCTAATCTGCTGGCCATTCATGAGCACAGACATCTGCTGGGCGGCCTGCGCCACCTCCTCGTTGGAGTACGAGCCGGACGAGCTGACGACGGCAGCGCCGGGATGGGCGGAGCACGCCCCCATTCCCAGTCCTGCGGCCACGATCAGGGCGGCGGTGGCGAGCTGGCGTGTGTAGCGCACGAGCGTTCCTTCCTCAGATGTGTTGCGACGCAATAGGACCAGTGTATTCCACCACAGGCACTACTCGCCAAAAGGCACAAGAATCTTGGTCACCAGAGTCTCCACCCACTCCAGGAGCGGGCCGTCGGTGAGCGGTGCCCCGCCGACACGCGACGTGAGGGGCAGCGGGACGAGGACCTGGCGGACCGCCGCCTTGATGACCGTTCCGGGGTGCAGGCGCTTGAGGCGCATCACCTGGGAGTCGCGCAGCTCGACCGGGGAGACGCGCAGGTACTTGCCCTGCGTGACGACCTCGGCGATGCCTGCGCGGCGCACGATCTCGCGCAGGCGCGCGACGGCGAAGAGCAGGTCGACCTGGGGCGGGATGGGGCCGTAGCGGTCGACGAGTTCCTCGCGCACGTCCGCTTCCTGTTCGGGCGTGGAGATGGCCGCGATCTTCGCGTAGACCTCGAGGCGCAGGCGCTCGCCGCGCACGTAGCCGTCGGGGATGTGCGCGTCGACCTGCAGGTCCATGCGCACGTCCGTCTTTTCAGCCGGGGCGTCGCCTCGGTAGGCGGCGACCGCGTCGGAGACCATGCGCACGTACAGGTCGAATCCGACGCCTTCGACGTGGCCGGACTGCGCGCCTCCCAGGAGGTTGCCGGCGCCTCGGATCTCGAGGTCTCGCTGAGCGACCGCCAGGCCCGCGCCCAGCTCGGTGTTCGCGGCGATCGTCTTGAGGCGCTCGTGCGCGGTCTCGGTGAGCGCCTTGTCGCCGGGGTAGAAGAAGTACGCGTAGGCGCGTTCGCGGCCTCGTCCGACGCGCCCGCGCAGCTGGTGGAGCTGAGACAGACCGAAGGTGTCGGCGCGGTCCACGATGAGCGTGTTCGCGTTGGAGATGTCCAGGCCGGTTTCGACGATGGTCGTGCACACGAGGACATCGAACTCGTGATTCCAGAAGTCCTGGATGACGGCCTCAAGCTGATGCTCGTTCATCTTGCCGTGAGCGGTGCGCACGCGCGCCTCGGGGACCAGCTCGGCGATGTGGGCCGCGACCGAGGAGATCGAGTCAACGCGGTTATGGACGTAGAAGACCTGTCCGTCGCGCAGGAGTTCGCGGCGGATCGCGGCGCTGACCTGGGCGTCCGTGTAGGCGCCGACGAAGGTCAGGACCGGCTGTCGCTCCTCTGGCGGGGTCTGGAGAATCGACATCTCGCGGATGCCGGAGATCGCCATCTCGAGGGTACGCGGGATGGGGGTGGCGGACATGGACAGGACGTCCACGTCGGTGCGCAGGGCCTTGAGGGTCTCCTTGTGTTCGACGCCGAAGCGCTGCTCCTCGTCGATGATGACGAGGCCGAGCTTCTTGAAGGAGACGGTGCCGGTCAGCAGCGAGTGGGTGCCGATCACCAGGTCGACCTCGCCCGAGGCCAAGCCCGCCTTGACCTCCTCGGTTTCCTTCGGCGTCGAGAAGCGCGACAGGGTGCCGATGTGTACGGGGAACCCGGCGTAGCGCTCGGCGAAGGTTTCGGCGTGCTGGGTGACCAGCAGGGTCGTGGGTACGAGGACCGCGACCTGGTAGCCGTCCTGGATGGCCTTGAACGCGGCGCGCACGGCGATTTCGGTCTTGCCGTAGCCGACGTCGCCGGTGAGCAGGCGGTCCATGGGCACGGGCTTTTCCATGTCGGCCTTGACCTCGTCGATGGTGACGAGCTGGTCGGGGGTCTCGACGTAGGGGAAGGCGTCTTCGAGTTCGCGCTGCCAGGGGGTGTCGGGGCCGAAGGCGTGCCCCTTGGTCTGCTGGCGCACGGCGTACAGGCGGATGAGTTCCTTGGCGACCTCGTTGACGGCCTTCTTCGCGCGCGCCTTGGTCTTCGCCCAGTCGGCGCCGCCCATCTTGGTCAGGGACGGCTCGTCGGATCCGGTGTACTTCGAGATCTGGTCGAGCGCGTCGGTGGGGACGAAGAGGCGGTCGGCGGGCTGGCCGCGCTTGGAGGGCGCGTATTCGATGACGAGGTAGTCGCGCGTGGATGCGGCGTCTCCTCGCCCAATCGTGCGGGAGACCAGCTCGATGAAGCGTCCGATGCCGTGCTGGTCATGGACTATGTAGTCCCCTGGATGCAGAGTGAGCGGGTCCACGCCCTTGCGCCTGCGCGAGGGCATGCGTCGCATGTCGCGCGTGGAGGCGCCCGCGCGCCCGGTGAGGTCACCTTCGGTGAGGATCGCGATCTTGAGATGGGGTGCGACGAATCCGACGCCGGCCTGCGCGGTCGTAATCGTCACGAGGCCGGGGTCGGGGCTCGCCTCCACGTTGTCCGCGAGCGCGGCCGGGCACGAGGCGTCGGTGAGGATGGAGCGGATGCGTCGGCCCGGGCCGGGGCCTTCGGTGGTGACGACGATGCGCCAGCCGCCTCGGGCCAGGTCGGTCAGGTCGGCGGCGGCGCGGGCGAAGTCCCCGCGGTAGGGGTGCACGTCACGGGCACCCACGCGCATGAGGGTGGGCGAGACGACCACGGGGGCGGGACCGTTCGCAGCGGGTGAACCAGCCTCGGCCTCGTCGATCGCGGAGGCGAGGTCGGCGGGCGGCAGGTCGGTGAGTTCCCACCAGGGGCGCGTGCCACTCCCCCACAGGTCGGACAGGTCCAGGAACGAGGCCTTGGATGCCTCGAGCGGTGTATCGCCTCCTCCGGCGGCGGCGCTCCACGCGGCGGCGAGGAACTCCTCGGTCGTGGCGACGAGGTCGGCGGCGCGGGCGCGGATGCGTTCGGGGTCGGAGGCCAGGATCGGCGAACCGGTGGGCAGCAGGTCGAGGAGTGATTCCATGCCGCTGACCAGAATCGGGGCGAGGGATTCGATGCCGGGGGCTGCGATTCCCTCGGCGGCGAGGGTCAGCATCTCAGCGGCGCCGGGCAGGCGGTCGGCGGCCTCGCGGGCGCGGGCGCGCACAGCCTGGGTGAGGAGGAGCTCGCGGCAGGGCACAGCCCACAGACCGTCGGTGGCCTCGCCGAGGGTTCGCTGGTCGGAGACGGAGAAGGCGCGGATGTCGTCGACTTCGTCGCCCCACAGTTCGACGCGCAGCGGGTGAGGCTCCTGGGGCGGGAAGACATCGAGAATACCGCCGCGCACGCTCATCTGGCCGCGTCCTTCGACCATGTCGACGCGCTCGTAGCCGAGCTCGGCCAGTCGGTTCGTCACGTCGGTGAGGTCGAGGATGTCGCCGGCGCGCACGCGCACGGGTTCGAGGTCTGCCAGGCCTGAGATGATCGGCTGGAGGAAGGCGCGGATCGGCACGACGAGGACGGACAGCGGGCCCGCGCTCTCGTCCCCCTGAATGGGGTGGACGAGGCGGCGCAGGACCGCGATGCGACGCGCCATCGTGTCGACCTGGGGCGACAGACGCTCGTGCGGCAGGGTCTCCCACGCGGGCAGCATGGCCACGCCCGGGATCCACGAGGCCAGGGCGTTGGTCAGCGACTCGGCGTCACGCCCGGTGGCCGTGAGGACGACGAGCGGCGTGGCCGCGCGCGAGGCGACGGCCGCGAGGAGGGGCGGCCTGATGCCAACGGGAGCGACGATCGTGCCCGAACGGCCCGCCTCGATGGAGTCGGTGGCCGTCTCGATCGCGGGATCGGTGGAGATGTCCGGGAGGAGTCCAGTGAGTAGCACGCGCTGCCTTTCGCGGTGAGAGTGCACGGCGGCGCCCAACGCGGGGCGCCGGCTTGTTCAGGACCCGGTGTGCAGGGCCATCTGGGTGGGAGCGAATCCCTTGGTGACGATGTCTTCGACAACGTCAGCGGCCTGCTCGAAGGTGACGTCCCAGTCGGGGCGTTCCTTCGTGGGCAGGGCACCCAGCACGTAGTCAGCGGGGTCCATGCGCCCCAGCGGGCGCCCCACGCCGATACGCAGGCGGGCGTAGTCGCGCGTGCCCAGATGTTGGCTGAGGGACTTCAGGCCGTTATGGCCGCCTTCTCCCCCGCCGACCTTGAGGCGCAGCGTGTGCGCGGGCAAATCCATGTCGTCATGGATGACGAGGATGCGCGAGGGCGGGATCTTCAGGAAGGATGCGAGCGCGCTGATCGGCCCGCCGGACGTGTTCATGTAGCTGTCGGAGCGGGCCAGGACCACGCGGGGACCGGGCACTCCGCCGGGGCCGATCCCGAGGCGCACGTCGGCGGTGTGCGTGCGCGAGCGGTGCGACGTCAGGGTCGCACCGCCGCGCGAGGCGAGCACGTCGAGGGTCAAGTACCCGACATTGTGTCGGGTGGAGGCATACTGCGCGCCGGGGTTACCTAACCCGACGACGAGCCACGGTCCGTCAGTCGTCATACTCCGATTGTGCCACCCGC
>USPB01000148.1 GCA_900556405.1 uncultured Actinomyces sp. | reverse complement strand
CGCCACAAGCGGTGCCTCTCGCGCCTGCCCGGCCAACTCTGCGCCCGCACCCTGACCAGTGCGATCTACTGCGCCCTGGCGGGATGGGCCCGGGCCGCGGTGGAGATCGGCTCGTCCTCGCCGTCGACCGACCTGATGCGGACTTTCGCCCAGCCCATCCTGGTCGCCTGCCTCGTCAGCGCCGGCCTGGCCATGGTGGTCGACTGGTTCCTCGACAGCCCCAGTGGCAGCTTCAAGCTCCTGGCGACCTCGGCCGGTTTGCTCATCGGGGCGGGCGAGTGGGTTGCCTTCCTGTCCTCCTGGGTCAGCGGCACGACCGGCGACGGGGACCTGGGTCTCATGCCCTGGGCCTTCGGCATCGGCTGGATGATCGGCGGGGCGCTCGACTTCATCGGCAGGCGGATCACCCAGCGCCACCCGAAGAACCACACGAATCAGAGCATCCGCTCGGCGCGGTTCTGGCTGAACCTGTCCACGACGCTGGCGGCCCTGACGGGGATCAGCGCCCTGTTCGCCGACAACTGCCTCGGCCGGTGCCGCACCGAGGTGCTGGCGGACATGACCCGGGTCTGCCAGAGGGCCGACTTCCTGCACGCCGACGTCCTCGGAATCGGCTCCTCGGCAGCGGTCGTCGTGGCCCTGGCCGGAACGGCCCTGGCCCCGGCCCTGGCGGTGACGGGCGCGCTCGGCAGGCTCGGGGAGACCTCGGGGGCGGCGCTCACCTCGGACAGGCGCGCGGCGGTATCGGCCAGCTCATCACGGGATTCCAGCTGCAGCAGGTGGACGCTGCCGGGGTCCTGGTCGTAGGTGGGCACCGCCCACGGGCCGCTCTGGGCGGGGGCACCCAGGGCCTCGTACTCGTTGGGGGCGTCCACGCCGCTCACGCCAGACGGCGTCAGGGAAGGCAGGCCCTCAAGCTGCGGGTTGACCGCGGCCAGGCAGGACAGCGTCTGGTTCCAGGCCACGTGCGCGGCGTAGGGAGACCAGTGGGGGTTGACCGCCGAGTACAGCGGCGCCTCGCTCCCCGCGCGGGCCTCGCGCAGGCCCTCACGCACGTCCACCCACGCGTGAGTGGGCAGCGCCGAACGCATGAGATCCAGGGAGGTCGTGCCCATCAGCGGGTCGGCCCACTGGGGCAGCTTGTCGGAGTAGACGTCCCACGTCGCCGGGGCGGGCATGAACAGTGCGGTCGCGCCCTGCTCACTCGCGGCGGCCTCGATGCCGCTCATGTAGCGATCCCACGCGCTCACCTGCTCTGGGGTGGGGCGCACGCGGCCCAGCGCCTGGGAGAAGTTCGCGTTGAAGACGTCGGAGAGGAACAGGTAGCCATCGCGGCCCTGCACGTAGGTGGAAACGCCGGTCATGGACTGCTCGAACGAGGCCTGGGCGGCGTCGGTGGGCAGGTACCCCGCAGTCCCGGCCACGCCGGGCGTCCACGGGCCCACGTCGGCACGCGGGGTGGGCGCGCAGACCTCGGGCAGGGACTGGGGCGTGGTGCGCGCGAAGGACGAGGCCTGGGCGGCGGGTGCCGCAGCCGGCTGAGGAGAGGGGTGGGTGGCCTTGTACCAGGCGCCCACGCCGGTGGCAGCGCACGCGCCCGCGAGGAGAACGGCGAGGGGCACGTAGCGGAGGCGATGCTTCCACGAGCCCGCGGGGACGCCCTCGTCGAAGGAGACGTCCCGCAGACCGGACTCGGATTCCTTGAACTGGCCGGCGGCCTTCTTCTCACTCACTTGGTCTCCTCCTCGCTGCGTGCGGCCGCCTCTTCGGCCTCCATGACCGTCGCGATCCTGGTCGAGGACAGGGCCGGCGTGACGATGCGGCGAGCCACGGCCTCGTACGTGGGACGGAAGTGCTCGATGAGCTTGTCCATCCATCCGGGCAGGTAGTTCTTCAGGCTCATCGCGGGCTTCTCAATGAGGTGCCACGACAGGTAGGCCAGGATGTGTACGGTCACGACAACCGTCAGGTGGTAGGCGAGCCAGCCGCGATCCTGCAGGTGGAAGTAGGTGGCGAACGCCATGATCGGCCAGGCGTAGATGTAGATGCCGTACGACAGGTCGCCGTGCTTCTCCCAGTTCTGCAGGGGCAGGCGAATCGCCAGGTACATGAGGAAGTACAGGAAGCCGTACTGGCCGACGATGTTCCATCCGCCCGACGCGTAGGAAAGCACACCGAAGATGAGGCCGCCCCACGCCAGGCGCGAGTCCATGGGGATCTTGTCGCCGTAGAGCGTGAACAGCATGCCGAAGGCGAAGGGACCCATGAACATCAGCATGTAGGGGTCGCGCAGCAGGTAGTTGACGTTGGCAACCTGGCCGGCGCCCATCCACTGCAGGGCGTTGAGGGCGATGAGGACGAGCGCGAAAGCGCCGCCCACCTTACGGTTCGCGAGCGCCCCGAACAGGCCGAGGATCGCCACCAGGATGTAGGCCTTAAACTCGTAGATGAGCGTCCAGGCCGAGCCGTTCCAGTCGCGGGCACCGTGCAGGATGAAGTACGGCAGGTTCTCGCCCATTCCGGCGATGTTGCGCTGGCCGAGGTGCAGCCACATGTTGTTCACGAAGTACGTGAGCGGTGACTCGGTGGCCGGGTGCAGGTAGCCGGAAATATTGTGGTAGGTGTGCCAGTAGGCGATCGGCGCGAGGATACCGACCGTGAAGAGCAGGGCCGCCCAGAAAGCGGGGAAAATACGCAGGACGCGGCGCCACATGTAGCGCCAGATCGTCGCGCGCCCCATGCGCGAGCGCGTGATCAGGAAGCCCGAGAAAAAGAAGAATCCCGCGACGGCGACACCACCGATGGACTGCTCCTTGGAGATCTGCACGCCCAGGTCCTCGCCGCCGTAGAAACCAGCGATCGGGCCAGCGTGCGAGAAGATGACCATGAAGGCCATCAGCCAGCGCAAAAACCCGATCGAGTTGGACCTGGAGTTGAATGCCTGCGCGACGGACTGGGGCGTGTGGGGGGCCGCAGCCCGAATCGTGGAGGCCAGGCTCATCGCTCACCCTTCATGGATCGGATCTTGTGGACGGCTCCGCGGGCCGCGCGGTACGCCGGCTTGAGCGCGTTGCCCAGTCCGGGGGTACGCACCATGATGTTGGTCTTGACGGCACCCAGCAGGTTCGGGACCGTGCCCATGCGCGCCTTGAGGAAGGGCACCTGGTCGATCGCGAAGGCGGGCATCATCGACGAGGTCGCGGCCAGCTTGTACTCGAGGTAGCCGTAGTACACGCCCGCCCACTTCGGGGTCATGACGGGGCGGACGTAGTAGCCGCGCGACAGGACCGCGTAGGCCAGGAGGCGCTCGATGACGTGGGCCAGGGACCCGTCCTTGTAGCCGCCCTCTTCGGGGAAATCCTCGGGGACGAGGCCGGCGCCGGTCAGCAGGGACAGGGCCTCGGGGCGCGCGATGAACATGGAGCCGTAGGGGGCCAGCGGCTGGTCGTCGTCGAAGGGGACGGTGATGCCGACCCTCTTGGCGAACTCGCGGGCGGGCTGGCGGTTCGCGAACCACGCGTGGCCCATCGTCGGGTACCCCATGTGCGGCATGGGCGCGATGGCCATGCCCAGGCCCGGGTGGGCGGCGAAGTCGGCGAGGATGCCGGCCACGTGATCGGAGGAGGCCAGCAGGTTGTCGTAGAGGTGCTCCTTGAAGAGCTGGGCGGCGTTGTAGTCGTCCTGAACGGACTTCTTCGAGTGGATCTTCACGACGATGTCGTACTCGCCCGACGTGAGCACGTCGCCACAATCCACGAGGAACGCGCCGATGTCGCGGCCGCGGTTGGAGGACACGACGCGCACGTCGGCGTCCACGCCTCGTTCCGAAGCGCGCGCCTCGATGAGCGCCTTGTTCTCCTCGTTCGAGGTCGTGGCCACCAGGTGGTAACCGGCGGGCAGGACGCTCAGGCGGTCGAGAATCTCGTCGGCCATGTCGGCGTAGAAGATGTGTGCGACGGCAAGAACCTTGAGGGAAGCGGCCGCATCCAGGGTCGCCTGGTCGGCGCGCGGCGGGACGACGGTCGTCAGGCCCGCGTTCGTCACGAGGTCTCGCGGCCGCGAGGTGCGCGCGAGGTTCGTGAGGATCAGATCGGTGTCGTAGCCCGCCCGCTCGGCCAGCTCCAGCATGTCCGCGCCGATGATGGCGTGGCGGTCCAGGTAGAGCGGGTCGTGGAAGAGGTTACGGCGTTTGAGGATCGGGCAGCCGTCCGCGAGCAGCAGCGAGGCGTTGTCGAAGACGGGGTTACGCGAGGGGTAGTCCTCGCGCGGGTAGGCAACGACATGCGTGTAGCCGAGGTCCCCGAAGTACTCCGTGAAGCGCGACTCGTGCCATTGGATCGAGTCGTTGTAGGAGCGGATCGGGGGCATCTCGTCCCAGTACTTGCGGAAGTCCGGGGAGCTGAGCAGCGGGTTGCGCACGGCGATCCAGTGGGACTGGATGTGCCGGGGCATGCGGGTGGCTGCCAGGAAGGGGTGGGGGCGCACCTCGTCGTGTTCGGTGATGCCCCAGAAGTCCACCGCTCCGGCGGCCTCGACGCGGTCGAAGAGGTTTTTCCACGGGTTGATGGGCGCGAAGAAGGTGTAGTTGAAGAGGATCAGCTCGTCGATCTGGCCGAGGCGATCCCAGCCAAAACGTGCGATGCCGTCGCGGTATCCGCCCACGTCGAAGCCGGTGTTTTCCCGCTCGAAGACCTCGGTGGCGCCCTTGAGGAGGCGTTCGCGCGCGGTGTCGTCCAGGGGTGAATTGGAGACGACGAGGATCTCGTCGAGGTACTCGCGCAGCGAGGTCAGGCACTCGACGATGTAGTCGTCGACGAGGCCCTGCGGATCAAAGAACAGGAAGATACCGGCGCGCTTCACGGTCTCACTCCCCCGCAGCGTCGACGGCGGCCAGGATCTGGCGGATCTTCGTGGCATCGCCCCACACACCGGGCGAGTCGTAGGGACGATCCGGGAACGCCCCATACTCGAGCGTGATGTCCAGGTCGTTGTCGCGGATGTAGGCCTCGACGCGGTCGGCGAGGCTCATGGGCTCACCGCTGCAAATGTTGATGATGCCGTCGATCTCGTCCTGGGAGACGGCGGCGGCGATCTGGTAGGCCAGTTCCTGGATGGAGATGAAGTCGTAGAGGTTCTTGCCCGTGGTGAAGGGGAAGGTCTT
>USPB01000147.1 GCA_900556405.1 uncultured Actinomyces sp. | reverse complement strand
CCCCTTGCCTCGCAATCTCATCCTTGCTGTCCGTCTCGACGGTCTGCGTGTGGGTCGAGCCATCCTCAAATGTCATGATGAACTGGTTCTTATACACGGTCGAGGTGCCGCCGCGGTAGCGCGACCGACTCGTCTTGTACTGGTCGAAGCTGCATGACGTGACCGTGACAGTGTGTGGTCCGTCGGCGACGTCGAGAGCGGCGGGAATGCCGTTCGACAGGGCGTATAAGCACAACCCGAGGCCGAAGAGGGGTGCCATGAGCTTGCCGAGCTGCCGTGTTTGTGCCAGGTTCTCGTCGCCCTGTGCGCTCGCTATGAGGGCATTGCGCCGTGCACCAGCATAGAGGGGGATCGTGGCGAGGGCGAAGACAAGTGCGACGGCGCACTTGATGAGGGTCCAGACGATCCGTTCCGTACCAAAATTGAACATCTCGCCGAAGAAATAGAAGACCATGCCGACGAGGAGGCCCACGAGAGTCAGGAGAAGCCACCAGCCCGTGTGTTTTTTCGACGCCTTGCCCTCGCCGGAAGGATCGGTGGGGGAAGGAACACTCTGAGAGGCCTCGTCGGCGTCGGACGACGCGGCATACGCCTCCCCGTATGGGGACCCCTGGTATTCCCAGCCCTGGTACGAGAGCGGCGGCAAGGAAGGCTGCGCGTCGCCCGCTTGCGGCTGCGGCACCTGCGGCGGGTTGGCGGGTTGACTGCCGTCAGTGGACGGATCGTAGGGGGAGAGATAAGGGTATTGATTGCTCATGGCTGCTGTCTGTCGGACGGGTGCGTGACGACGAGCCTAGGGTGTTTCCTCGGGAACGGGTGCGCTTCCGGGAGAATCCAGGTGCGCGGTGAGCGACCAGGCGCCGACTTGCTCGTCGGTCTCCACACTACCGCTCACGCTATCGATGAGGGCACGTATCTCACCCATGCGACGCCCGCCCAGGACGGATGCCTCAGGCGTGAGGGCACTGATGGTCAGCGTCAGCGCCCCGTCCATCGCGGACCCGGTGACGCTCACCGAGGCGTTCTTGTCGATTTCGGCGATGTGGGAGAGAACCAGGTAGATGATTTCCGCGCCCACGGCCTCGCGAAAGTCATTGAGCGGCGTGTGCTCGGTGAACAGGTTGATGATGGAAAAGCCGGATTGCTGCGCGTAGCTGATGGCACCGTCGATGGTCGCAAAATTGCCGGGCGGTGTGGGAGCGGCCGGGCGCTCGCGGCTGGCCGCTTGGGCGCGGGCAGGCGTCGGGGCAGGCGTCGGCGTGGGTCCAGCGAGGTTCGCGGGCAGCGTCGCGGCTGGGTGGTCGAGGGCGTGGCGGGGAGGCGTCTTCCAATCCCTGTACAGGAATCGGATGCCGGCGGCGGCTGCGACCACGATGAAGATAATCAGATAGGAGGCCGCTGCGGTGACGACGGCCGGCGACCATGAGCGAGGTGAGAAGAAAGACCCTATGACGATGTTGAGGGACATGAAAGCGATGATGATTGCGCAGACGAGCAGATTCTCGCGCGTGGTGGCTTTCTCCTTGGTCATGTGAACCTCATTCCACCCGCGCGTCGACGACGATCCAGCTGTGGCTGTAGACGTCCACGGTCAGGGATGTCGCGCCGGAACGCGCCTTGCAGGTCTCGTAGATGATCGCGGAGATGCCGCCCTCCTTGGTGAGGTCGTCGGAGTTCTCGGTCTCGAGGGTGAGTGTGCGCGTTGTCCCGTCCTCCAGGGTCATGGTGAAGTGATTGTCGAAGTAGTCGATGACCTTGCTGTGATTATCCGACGGCTTGTAGTGCGCCTTCTGGGTGAGCTGACACGAGGTGACTTTCATCGTGTGTGGCCCCTCCACGAAGTCCCGGGCCACGGCGATTCCGTAGACGCCCGACACGGCAGCGATCACGATGCCAACGACGCCGACCGCGATTGAGACGGCGGCGTAGAGGGTACCGGACGACGCGTTCCCTCCGGCCTGCGCGCGGTGTCCACGCTTCCGCAGATAGGTACAGAGGACCGCGCACGCGATCGCGGCAATCAGGCCGATGACGCAGGAGGCGGCCACCCACACGAGCCGCCAGAACCCGAAGTGCACGTACCTGCCGAGCGTCGCGAAGGCGTAGGCAATGGTGCCGAAGAAGCCGATGACGACGAATGCGAGCAGGTTTGCGCGCGTTGAGAAACCCCGCGGCAGGTGCTCGATCAACGACGAGGCCGGGGGGCGGTTGACGGGACCGGGCGGGGGAGAGGTGGGGTACTGGTTGCTCATAGTCTCACTGATGTGTGTGGGATGGACGAGGCCGGGGCGCGTTCGCGTCACGCCTCACGGATGGCCTTCATGATCCCACTGCGTGGATAGTAGTCGACGACGAGAGAGGTCGTGACAGGGCTGACGACACATGCCTGGTAGACAGCGTAATAGGGGCTTGTTGGTGTCGTGAACTCGTCTTGCGTGTGCGTCGTGATGTCGAAGTGACGCGGCTTTCCGTTGTCAAAATGAAGGGAAAAAACGTTGCGGTAATAGGTGCTGCCGCGACGCCCGTGTTCGGTGAACGTCTGGAAGTTCTCACAGCTCGTGACGGCCCGCGTCTGGGGGCCTTGGCGGGCGTCACTGGATAGCTCACTTAAGGCTCCGCCGCCCATGACGGTGCACGCGGTCGCGACCAACGCGATCATCGCAATGCAGAAAAATGTCTTGATGGCGGGGCCTGCGTCGCCAGGTTGATCCAGTTGTGCGCGCATTGTGCGCACGAGCATCGGAAGGAGCGACAAAAGACAGATACCGAAGACAACGGCCGCGCCAGAGCCGATGAGTGAACAGACCAGCTGACGGACACCGAAGTTCCCGGCGAGCAAGAACGCGCCGAGCATGACGACCGCGGATCCGATGAGCGCGCAGGCGCATATGGTGACGCCGAGCTGTTGCCGAGCACGTCTCGGACGTGTCTCGGGTGAGAAACGTGAATGACGTGAGTGCACGCTGTCCTCCTGCGCTCACACGTCCGCCGGGGTGGCTCCCGTCCACTCGTACCAGCCCTGGTGCTGGACGATCCACGCCATGAGGGCGTAGCCGGCCTGGCCGGGTAGGGTCTGGCCGTCCCCGCCGCGGGCGAGGGAGGCAGCCATGTCCTCGAACCACTGGTCGTGCGCGACAAGCGGCGTGTAGCAGTCGACGAAGGGGATGCCTCGGCGCGCGCACACCTCGGAGCACGAGGAGGACAGGGCCTTGAGGGACCCGGAGTCCACGCCCGCGAGCGGCGGGGGACCGACGACGAAGCTGGGGATGCCCAGCGCGGTCGCCCGGTCGGTGATGTTGGCCAGGTTCAGGCGCGAGCGGGCTGTCGAGATGCCGGCGGCGACGTCGCCCGGACCCACACCGATGACGAGGCCGTGGGGCTCACCCTCGGCCAGGCGCGGCAGGACCTCGGCCTCCCAGCGCGCGGCCATCTGCTTCGTCGTCTCAGAGGGGACGGCGAGGGTCAGGAACGTGGCGGGCAGATCGAAGGTCGAGTGAGCGTTGACGCGACCGACCCAGCCGAGGCCTCGGGGGTCGCCGACGCCGGCGACGAGCTCGTCTCCGATGAAGCAGATCCGCATGGTGTTCCTTTCCTGTGCCTCCCGCGCGCACCCAGATGATGCGCGCGGTCCCTCTTAGCCTTCGAAGGCCTGCGCAATAAGGGTAGCTGCTTGCTCCTTGTGAAGCGAGGCACGTCCCGCGGCGGTCGTTGCGGACTCGGGACGCGAGACCACGCGGACCGGGCGTCCCAGCGACGGGAAGAGGTTGAGCGCCAGGTGCGGCCACGCGCCCTGGTTGCGCGGTTCGTCCTGCGCCCACGTCACCGACGCGTTCGGGTACTGGGCGAGGACTTCGGCCAGCTCGGCCTCGGGCAGCGGGTAGAGCTGCTCCAGGCGGATGATGGCCGTCGACGTGTCGCCGCGGTGCTCGCGCTCCTTCGCGAGGTCGTAGTAGAGGCGGCCGGAGCACAGCAGGACGCGCGTCACCGACGCGGGGTCGGTGATCGTGGTGTCGCCGATGACGGGCTGGAAGCCGCCCGACGTGAATTCCTCAATGTGGGAGGACGCCGCCGACAGGCGCAGCAGCTGCTTGGGCGTGAACGCGATGAGCGGCTTGCGCGGGCGCTTGTAGGCCTGCGTGCGCAGCATGTGGAAGTGGTTTGCCGGCGTGGAGGGCTGGACGATCCACATGTTGTCCTGGGCGGCCAGCTGCAGGTAGCGCTCGATGCGCGCGCTCGAGTGGTCGGGTCCCTGGCCCTCGTAGCCGTGGGGCAGGAGCATGACGAGCGAGGAACGCTGGCCCCACTTCTGCTCGGCCGAGCACACGAACTCGTCGATGACGGTCTGCGCGCCGTTCGCGAAGTCGCCGAACTGGGCCTCCCAGATCGTCAGGGTCTCGGGACTCTCCAGCGAGTAGCCGTAGTCGAAAGCGAGAACGCCGTATTCGCTCAGCGGGGAGTTCCACACGTCGAAGCGCGCCTGGTTCTCGGTGAGGAAGCGCAGCGGCGTGAACTCCCGGCCGTCATTCGCGTCGTGCAGGATTGCGTGACGCTGCACGAAGGTCGCGCGGCCCACGTCCTCACCGGACAGGCGCACTCCGGTGCCCTCCATGAGGAGCGTGCCAAGAGCCAGGAGCTCCGCGAAGCCCCAGTCGATCGGCTTGTTGCCCAGCGCCATCTCCAGGCGGCGCTCGCACAGCTGACGCAGCTTCGGGTGGGGCTCGAAGCCCTCGGGGAATCGCGTGTGCGCGCGGCCGATGCGGCGCAGCTGCTCGGCGGGGGCCGCCGACGTCCAACCGATCATCATGCCGATGCCGGGCATCTGAGATTCCGGCATGGTCCATTCCCCGTCGGGGGACTCCCCGGCCTCGCCGACGCCGACGGTGAGCGCGGGGTCGTGCGTGCGGCTGCCCGGGTTGACCTCGGACACGGAAGAAGCACCGCCCGCGCGGGTCTCGTCAAGGATGCGCCCGAGCTCCGCCTCGTACTGGGCGATCGACTGACGGGCCTCGTCCTCGGTGAGCTGTCCGCGACCCACGAGGCCGCGGATGTACACGGCGCGCGTGGAGGGAATGCGGTCGATGAGGGAGTACATGACGGGCTGGGTCATCGACGGGTCGTCTCCCTCGTTGTGACCGCGACGGCGGTAGCACACCATGTCGATGATGACGTCCTTGTGGAAGGCGTTGCGGTACT